>CAMEUH010000112.1 GCA_945938055.1 uncultured Eubacteriaceae bacterium
GCCTTGCAGTTCTTGCGGTAAAACGCAATTCCAAGCTTTACAATTTTCTGACATCCATGCCTTCTAAGCCCCGTACAGTATTCCTTTGTCTCTATCTGGTTCAGCGCATCCTCGGCTAAATCTTGCAGTTTCTCCCCGACCTCTTCCTCTTTGATTCCCATCTGTCTCAATGCCTTTAACTCGATTACATAACCCGGATTATAAAGATTATAAGGTTTTAACTGGATGTCATAGCGCCCCAGACCTTCCTCCCGGTTTGAAGTCACTTCATAATAATCGTTAAAAACTGCACTCATTCCCAGAATTAATCCATGATAAAATCCTTCCGCTGCCACGTCATGACTGCTTACCGTATTAACAAGGAATTTCTGTAATTCCTTCTCTAATTTCTGTGAATCCCCGGAAAATAGTGCCCGCTGAATTGCAATGGATGCTGACATCGGTACAATCTGCTTTAACTTTGCCAGAATTTCTTTTTCATAGGCAAGAGCAATTTCCCGGTTCGGAATACATACCCAGCAGAAAGAATTTCCATCATGAAGCTTCTGCTCCGTCTGAACCGTAAGATAACCCGCCATCAGCAGGAAACTGAAAATGCTTGCCGGATTATCATGAATCTCCGGATAGACTACTGCTGTATCAATATAGGCCTCCACCTGCCGCCCATTCATTAATTTTCGCATTTCATCCATAATTTCCGGTGTGGCATCCTGAATAATCTCACCAATAATCTCATTACTTCCGGTTGCCTGCCAGAATGCCTTCGGAAAACAATCTGCATCCACATAATTTAGGACTGACCATGGATTAAAGATTTCTTTACCCCCAAAACGATATCCATCATACCATTCCATCACTTCAGGAAGTTTCTCATCCTGTCCGTAAGAATGAAGTAACTTCTCCACTTCATCCAGCGTGAATCCAAAATACTCACTATAACGTTCTTCCAGAATTGAATTCACATTCAGATTATTTAGACCACTAAAAATACTTTCCTTTGCCACACGCAGAATACCTGTAAGAAAAGCCATAGTCAGATTATGGTTATCCTTTAGTCCTCCGGATAGAAAGTTTCTCATGAAGGAAATTACTTCCGCATAATATCCATGCATATATCCCTGCTGAATCGGTGTGTCATACTCATCAATCAGAATCATCGGTGCCTCTCCATGATGCAGCTTCAGAAAATAAGACAGCTTTGCAAGTGTTGCCGGGAACAGCGCATCCTCAAGAGTTCCATTAATAACCTTCTCAAAAAAATCAATATCAACTTCTGACAATATCTGACTCTCTTCCAGATAAAGATGACGTCTGTACTCTGCCTGAATAATCAGTTTAAGATTCAGAAAAGTATCCTTCCAGGTATTAAACTTAATATCCTTAAAGGTCAGATAAATTACCGGATATTTTCCCTGCTCCTTACGATATCTGGCTCCCGCCTTCCATATCAGGGTATCCTTAAAATATACGGAAGTATCTTCCTCCCCCAATTCAAAAAACACTCTCAACATATCCATATTCAGAGACTTTCCAAATCTCCTTGGCCTTGTAAAAAGGGACACCAGAGGACGGTAATCCAGCAAATCCTTTATCAGAAGCGTCTTATCCACATAATAGTAATTCGTGACTGCATTACAAAAATCAGACACACCAATGGGAAGTGCTTTCCTTGTAAACTGATTTCCCGTTTTTTCATTTCTCATTTCCCACTTCCCGGCATTTCCCCTTTTCTCATATTCTGCATCCTCCGGAATCATCCAGCGATATCCCTCTTTTACCGCTCCCGGAATGAGTCCTTCCTTACACAGTGAATTCACTCTTCTCTTTGTAAGACTCCATTTCTCTGCAGCCTGTAATGATGTGAGATAATTCATATGCCATGCACCCTCTCTTAAAACAAGATCTTGCTTTAAGAATATTATATAACATTAACCGGGAAATATTCAACTATTTTATTTCTCATTTCCCGTTTATTTCCCATTTTCCCCAGAAATAGCAATTTATTTTCTTCTACAATTATGTTATAATAGCCTCAATTAAACCATTATTATGCCGTATGATACAGCCGGAACAAAACACTAACAGGAGTACACCATGAATATACTCGTATTTGAACATAAAAATTTTGGAATTGAAGATTTGAAAGAAAGCTGCAAGAATCTTGGACATTCTGTTAAGGTTATTTCCACAGACCTGATTCTGGAGCGTTTCTGTGAAGAATTTGATCATCTTTTTGAACAGGAAATCTCTACCGTACACTATGATTTTGTCTTTACATTTAATTATAGTGTCGTTATTTCCCAGAACTGTAACCGGCATGGTATTAAATATGTATCATGGATTTATGACAGTCCGCTGGTCTCACTATATTCATATACCATCACAAATCCATGCAACTACATTTTTCTTTTTGACAGTGCACAATATCTGGAATTAAAAAACGGTGGAATCAATACCGTCTATTACATGCCGCTGGCAGTCAATGTAAAACGGCTGGATTCCATGAAGCCTTCCCCTCACATCCACGAAGTATTTGACAGTGAAATTTCCTTTGTGGGCTCCATGTATAACGAAAAGCATAACCTGTTTGAGCGTCTTACCAATCTTTCTCCTTATACAAGCGGCTATCTGGATGCCATTATGCAGGCACAGCTTAAAGTCTACGGTGTAAATTTTATCGAGGATCTCTTAACTTCCAATATCCTCAATGATTTGCAGAAATCCGTTCCTTACCAGCCAAACCGAGACGGAATCGAAACCCCGGCTTATATCTACGCCAATTATTTTATTGCACGTAAAATGGCGCAAATGGAGCGGCATGATTTACTCCAGGCGATATCAGCAAAACATCCTGTAAAACTTTACACCCATAACGCCACACCAGAACTTCCAAACGTACAGAACATGGGAGCAATTGATTTCTATGACAATATGCCTTATGTGTTTAAATGCAGCAAAATCAACCTGAATATCAGTCTGAGAAGCATTAAAAACGGAATCCCACTAAGGTGCATGGATATTCTGGGCGCCGGAGGTTTTCTGCTCAGTAATTTTCAATCAGACTTTCTGGAACATTTTGTACCAGATGAAGATTTCGTCTATTTTGAATCCAAAGAGGATTTGCTGCAGAAATGTGATTATTACCTGGAGCATGAAGACAAACGTAAAGAAATTGCGCAGCGTGGATATGAAAAAGTAAAAGAATTCCATAGCTACGAAACGAGGCTGAACGAAATTCTGGAAATTGTCATGAATTAATAACGAAAAAGTTCCTCGATTTTTTTATCAAATCCAAACAATCCCCGGACTTTTCTTTGACCATTTTCAGCAATTGTCTTTCTTAAATCATCATGGGCCAGATAATACATTGTCTTGCTGACAAGATCCTTCACATCCTCATAAATCACCAAATCCACATCCGGCTCAAAATACGACAGCAGTTCCTGCTGATAATTGGTGATAAGAAAGCCTTTGCAACTAAGCACATCAAGTACCCGGAGGGGTATTCCGGTTCTTATGGTCTTAAGAGAGATATTCAGATTAATCTTAGCATTGGCAAAAACCGCCGGCATCTGAGAATAATAATCTACATATCCGTAATTTTGCACACCGGGAATCGCAGAGCAATCACTCCCCGAATGAACATGAAGATTGCATCTTGAAGCCAAAAGAGAAAGTGCCATTCTTCTTTCCCGTCCCGTGACTTCACAGGCACACGCATATTCCATCTCTTCCTTACTTACGGTAAACTTATTATCCGATGCCTTACAATAGAACTGATTCAATCGTTCCATCCTGTCATCATCAATCATCTGGTCCAAAATATACGCACCATACAGCCGGCTTTGAAAATTTACGATTCCTTCCATTTCGCCTCTTTCATACAATGGAAGTGGTCCCATTAAATAATCATAATCTGACTCATATAGTTTTCCGACAAAAGCCACATCGCAGGAATACTTTGCGATATCCTTTGCAGAGCAGTCAAGAGCTTTCTTCCAAACAGATTCATCCGCTGCAAGCGGAAGGTGAAAAATGTTCTGATACCCCTGCTTTTTATAATACTCTGCCTGTCCTCCATCAAAGAAATAAATCCTGTTACAGGAATAATTGAATGAGGAAATATCTCTAATGTGAATCGGTGAATCATATACCCATGAAATATAAAGAACCTTGTATTTTTCGCAAACTTTAGAGACAACAGGGCAATAATTTACCGACAGAACCCTGTCATACTCTCCATCTGACAGCTTTTCCGAAAGTAACTTTTCAAGTTCCATCTCAGACTCCCAATCAGATGGAATCTTATATAAAACATCATACTCCATATTAAGTTTCTTTAACGCATTTTCCATTCCTCTTTGCATAAATGCGTTCCATTGCCAAAAAAGTATTTTCATGATTCTTCACACAATTCTAGAAGCTGCTTTGCCCTTCTTCTCCAAGAATGCTCCTTGCTTGCTTTTTGATATGCCCTTTTTGATATTTCATTCCTTAAGACATCATTTTTTAGTAACCTATTTATTTTATCCGGCAGTTCATTAAGCTTATTTAATTCAAACAAAACGATTTCTTCATCCTGTTTAAAATTCTCTTTTAAATATGTCGTTTCATCCGATAAACAAACTGCACCCGAGAGCATGATATTCGCAATCCGTTCGGTCATTCCGCCCTTATGCCATGTCATGACATTCAGTCCTACTTTCGAATGGCCCCAAATCTGCAAGGATTCTTCGACAGAAACAGCCGCATGGATTATAAGATTTTCAGCACCTACGCCTTGATACTGCTTCCATGTATCACCAAAAACATCCAGTTTAATACCAGCCTTGAGTATTGTCTCAACCACTGCATGCCGGAAATAATTGATAATCATCCGGCATACCGGATGCAAGAAATACAGATACTGTCTAAAATCATCTTCATTAAGAGAAATACCGAATCTTTGAAGCATCTCTTCCAGTCCGGCTTCGAAGGTTTTATCGGGATGATTCATCAGATAGTCAGCAAATTCCTTTTCAAATTGATCCATTTCCTCCGTTATAACCGGATTATATGCACCAATAAACACAACATCATATTCACGATTTTTATTATCGACTAATCCTGCATCAATCCCTGCTGGCGGAAACTGTATCGCATTTTTTACATGTATGTATTTTTTCAGGTAATCCGCATAGTACATGTCCTGACATAATATGTAATAATCATCTGTTAATGTATTAAATAATTGATTAAAAAAGGCAGGGTGATCAAACCACATCTGAAATTTTTTAGAATGCAGTTTTCGAAAAATATCCTTTTCCAAGACAGGTGCCTGAAATCCTATCACACCTTTATACAGCTGATTCTTTCCGCTACTGAATCCATCCATATCTCCATATTCGTGATTGGTTGTAATCACCGCCTGTCCATATCGTAAAAGATTCTTAGCAAGTTCATCTGCAAAGCTCTTTAGTACCCCGTGACATGTATCATCACCCGAAATAATAAAAAATGGAGCTGTGTTTTTTGCAATCCTTTCGTACAATGCTTCATCATCCAAATACCGGTTTATCAGGCTGTTCAATTCCTTGATATCTCCCCGTTGCTCGGCATCTTTACAAAAATAAGTATATACTTTCTCCAGCAGTCCTTCTGCTTTAAGAAGGTTCATGTTATCCCTTAATAAGTATGCTGTGGTCTCATACTTTGCTGACCGCCCGGCATGTTCATCCAAACCGATACCTTGTGCAATGTCTTCCTCCGAATGCTCACCTGCGCTCACAGGAACAAAGAAGACCTTTCCGTTTTTTGCCGCCCTGACTAAAAATTCATAATCCGTTAATCCATTCAGCTTTTCATTGAAACATCCTGTTTTTTCAAACAGCTTTCTTTTGATGACCATTCCACAGATTTTCATGTCCTGAGCAATCATGACCGTTACAAAATCTGCCTCATTCTCCGGCACATTCTCCCCAAATACCACCACATCATATTCTTTCAAAAACAAATTTTCTGAAAGAATACCTATGATTTCATTGCCATTCGTATCATTTTTATTGCATATGATGATTCTGTCTTCAACGGTATCCGCAATAAACTGATTCTTTACCGCCGCCGAATTTATTTCCTCATGACCTGCTTCAAAAAAACATATATTTTCCAATATATCTGCTCCCATTTTAACCACTTTTATGATATTCTTATATTATGAGATATTTTTTTTGAATAGTCAATCATTTTAGGAGGAGCAATGAATTTACTATTTTACCGCTATGGAAGCATCTGTGAACCGGATATTATTGATTCTTTTCGCCATCTTGGTTTTCATGTGGATGAAGATACCAGGGAAATATATAATAAAGAGCTCAAACCTTCCGAATGTGTTACAGGATTGTATGAAATCATCCAAAAAAGTAACCGCAACTACTCTTTTGTTTTTTCGATTAATTTTTTCCCTTCTGTTTCAGATGTCTGCAACATTATCGGAATTCCTTATATCTGTCTCGTTGTCGATAGTCCTGTATTAGAACTTTTTTCTACATCACTTGCCAACGAGTGCAATAAAGTTTTTATATTTGACCGAAGACTGTATGAAGAATTCCTGCCAGTTAATCCAACCGGAATTTATCATATCCCCCTCGCTACCAACGTCCGCGGTAACCATGCGACTTGTACGAAGGCAGACCTAAACCTTAAAAAACGCCTTTCTTCTGATATATCCTTCATCGGTTCCTTATACACGGAAAAATGTGTTTATAATAAGACCGAACTTCCTCCAAAATATAAAGGATATGTTGACGGATTAATCGAGGCACAGTTAAGGGTATATGGATACAACTTTATTGAAGAATGCGTAACAGACGAACTAATCGATGCTTTTATAAAAGCACGGCCAGAATTAAATCATTTCCCAGAAAGCATGAATGTTAATGTACGCGCAGTCATTGCGCAGCATTTTATCAGCGTAAAAGTTGCTGAGCAGGAACGAATCCGTTTCCTTAAGGCACTGTCTGAACAATTCAATGTCGATCTCTACACCGGAAGCGACACCTCCATCATGCCTCGAATCCACAACCGGGGCTTTGCCAAAACAGCCACAGAGATGCCCGTTATATTTAACCAGAGTAAAATAAACCTGAACCTGACTGCCAAATCCATCCGAAGCGGGCTTTCTTTAAGAGTTTTTGATGTCCTTGGATGTGAAGGCTTCCTGATCACAAACTTCCAGGAAGAACTCCCTCAACACTTTACGATTGGAGAGGACCTGGAAGCATATGACAGCCTTGACGATTTAATGGGTAAATGTGAATACTACCTCGCTCACGAAAATGACCGCCGTGAAATAGCACATAATGGTTTTGAAAAAGTAAAGAAATATCACACTTATGACACCAGATTAACACAGATACTGGAAATCGCATTTAATCTTAAATAGCGGATAAGAAATTGCCGTGCAGATATCAAAGAAAGGTTTCTGCTATGTCAATGGCTCTGTGTCTCATCATATGATGATTTCTTGCCAAATCATATCCTGCATCTGCTATTTCCTGAGACTTTGCACAATTCCCCAGCAAATCCCTGATAACATCCGGCAGCTTATGTATTTCAGGTAATTCAAACATAATGCCGTTTTGGTTTTGCGTTATCACTTCCTTCATATATCCTGAAGTATCCGTAATTGCTACTGCCTTAGCCAGCATGCCGTTAAATACCCGGTCATGACTTCCATCCTTAAACCAGGTCATGGTATTGAGTACAATTTTGGAATCGCACATGATTTTAGCCACATTTTTTGCCGGAACGAACCCTCCATACTTAAAATGTGGATTATGAAAGCATTTGCAGTTTTCCCATCCCCGGCCGCAGACCAGGACCTCCACCCCATGCTCCCCAAGCGTTTCTATGGTCTTCTCACGATAAAAT
>CAMEUH010000113.1 GCA_945938055.1 uncultured Eubacteriaceae bacterium
CTGCTTCCGGGCCGATGGATTAATCCATTTCCAAAGTTTAAATATTCGGAACGTCCGGATACGGCGGCTGCTGCGGTTTTTGATGGCAATGTGGTGGTAATGGTGGATAATTCTCCTGCAGTAATTATTTTGCCAACTTCGGTTTTTGACATGCTGGAGGAGGCGGATGATTTCTATTTTCCGCCGCTTGTGGGTTGTTATTTAAGATTTTCAAGGTTTCTGATTACGGTGCTGGCAGTATTTTTGACCCCAGTCTGGATGCTTTTACTCAATAATCCATCATGGATTCCAGATTGGCTTTCGTTCATCCTGATTACAGATGATATTACGATTCCGGTTATCTGGCAGCTTCTGATTCTGGAAATCGCCATAGACGGTCTTAAAATGGCGGCGGTTAATACGCCCAATGCCCTGTCAACACCCTTAAGTGTAGTGGCAGGTATTATTGTGGGAGAGTATGCCATCAGTTCCGGCTGGTTTAATTCAGAGAGCATGCTTTACATGGCATTTATTACAATCGCCACATATTCCCAGGCAAGCTTTGAAATGGGATATGCACTGAAATTTGTGCGTATCATGATTCTGGTTCTGACAGCCGTGCTGGGATTATGGGGATTTATTGCGGGAACCATCATTGCGGTTCTGATGGTGGTATTTAACAGGACGTTGTCGGGTAAGAGTTATATTTACCCATTGATTCCTTTAAATGCAGATAAATTAAAAAGGAAGCTGTTTCGTATCAGGCTTCCTCATGAATATCAATAGGAGGGCAGGATGAAAGCATATATTCGAGAGGTAAAAGGAAGACAGATTCTAGATTCAAGGGGGAATCCTACTGTGGAGGCGGATGTTCTTTTGCATGAGGGCTGGCTTGGCAGGGCTGCGGCACCAAGCGGAGCATCCACGGGAAGATTTGAGGCATTGGAGTTAAGAGATAATGATTTAACGCATTATGGCGGAAAAGGTGTGGAAAAAGCAGCTGAAATAATCAGTTCCGTGATTGGAAAAGCAATTAGGGACAGGGATGCTTCTAACATCAAGGAAATTGATGACATTATGATTGATTTGGACGGAACAACGGATAAGAGCAGGCTTGGCGCCAATTCCATGCTTGCTGTTTCCATTGCAGTATGCAAGGCCGCCGCGAAAGCGCAGGGAGTGCCGCTCTACCGTTATATCGGCGGTGCCTGTGCACTGAAAATGCCGGTTCCCATGTCTAATATTCTCAATGGCGGATGTCACTCCTCCAATAATATTGACATTCAGGAGTTTATGATCATGCCGGTAGGGGCATGTTGTTTTAAGGAAGGAATCCGCTGGTGCAGCGAGGTTTACCATACACTTGGAAAGCTTTTAAAGGAGCGTGGACTTTCCACCGCAGTTGGTGATGAGGGAGGATTTGCACCGAATTTATCCGGAAATGAAGAAGCAATTGAGATTATCATGGAAGCAGTGAAAAAAGCCGGGTACCAGATGGGAAAGGATTTTTATATTGCTCTGGATGCGGCGGCGAGTGAATGGAAGGCAGAAAATGGGTATTTACTTCCGAAAACCGGGGAATACTATACAACGGAACAGCTCATTGATTATTGGAAGGCATTATGTGAGAAGTACCCAATTTGTTCTATTGAAGATCCATTAGATGAGGAAGACTGGGAAGGCTGGAAAAAAATCACGGTAGAGCTGGGCGGAAAAATACAGCTGGTAGGTGATGATTTATTTGTTACGAATACTAAGAGACTGGAGCAGGGAATTACTAATAAGTGTGGCAATTCGATACTTATTAAGCTTAATCAGATCGGGACAGTTTCAGAAACCATAGAAGCCGTGAAAATGGCACATGATGCAGGATATACGGCGATTGTTTCCCATCGTTCCGGTGAAACAGAGGATACTACGATTGCTGACCTTGCAGTTGGGCTTGGAACCGGACAAATTAAAACAGGAGCCCCTTGCAGAAGCGAACGTACTGCAAAATATAATCGTCTTATCCGGATTGAAGAGGAGTTAAATGGACTTGGAATCTATAAAAATCCTTTTATCTGATTAGACTGATAGGATGGAAAAAAGAAATACTGCGTGTTATAGGATAAAACTATAGCACGCGGTATTTTTTATGTATTAGCGCCGTGGTATTTTCAGTGCTATAATCTGAAACCAGAAATAGATATGAATTCCACTTGCTATTTTAAGAATAGGATGATAAAGTAGTACCAGTCAAATTTAGAGAAAAGGAGCAGTAATATGAGCACAATCATAAGGCTTGAGCACCTTAAAAAAGATTATGCGGTTGGGAAAGATGCAATTACTGCATTAAACGATATCAACCTTGAAATAGAAGCAGGGGAAGTATTCGGCATCATTGGCGCCAGTGGTGCGGGTAAGAGTACTCTGGTAAGGTGTCTTAATTTTTTGGAGAAGCCGACAGAGGGACATGTCTATTTTGAAGACAGGGATCTGGCAAAACTGAACACGAAGGAACTGAATGTTGCAAGACAGTCCATTTCCATGATATTCCAGCAGTTTAATCTGCTGATGCAGAGAAGTGTCCTGCGGAATGTAATGTTTCCGATGGAAATTGCAAGAGTTCCTAAGGAGGAACGGAAAAAGAGAGCCATGGAGCTTCTGGAACTGGTAGGGCTTTCGGATAAGGCAAAAGTCTATCCGGCACAGCTTTCAGGAGGTCAGAAGCAGAGAGTGGCAATTGCAAGAGCACTTGCCAATAATCCGAAGGTTCTCTTGTGTGATGAGGCAACTAGTGCGCTGGACCCGACTACAACAAGAGAGGTGCTGGAGCTTCTTAAGAACATTAACCAGAAGCTTGGAATCACCATTGTTATTATTACTCATGAAATGATGGTAATTGAATCCATTTGTAACCGTGTGGCAATTATAGCGGACAGCAGGATTGCGGAAATTGGTCCGGTAAAGGAAATTTTTGCAAGACCATCCACAGAGGCTGGAAGAAAGCTTGTATATCCGGATGGTGACAGAAACATTCATTTTGGAAGCCGTCGCTGTATCCGTATTGTTTTTGACGGAAGGTCATCCTTTGAACCGGTTATTGCCAACATGATTCTGGATTGTAAAGTGCCGGTGAATATCATTTATGCGAATACAAAAAACATTAATGGGACCGCAACCGGAGAAATGGTCTTACAGTTATCGGATGATGAAAAGGACTATGAAAAGGTATTTGCTTATCTGAAGGCGAGAAATCTGACGGTTGAGGAGGTACGGAATTATGTTTGATAAAATCATCATTAACATGATTGTTGAAGGATTCTGGGATTCCATTTACATGACTTTAGTTTCAACGGTGTTTGCATATCTGATTGGGTTACCGCTTGGAATCATTCTGGTGGTAACGGACAAGGACGGAGTAAAGCCGATGGTCTGGCTGAACCGGGGACTTGGAGTGATTATTAACATTCTTCGTTCCGTACCGTTTTTGATTTTATTAATTACCATTATTCCATTTACAAGATGGGTAACGGGTACATCCATTGGGACAACGGCGACAATTGTGCCTTTGGTTGTGGCAGCAGCGCCATTTATTGCGCGAGTGGTGGAATCTTCCCTGAAAGAAGTGGATAAGGGTGTCATTGAGGCGGCACAGTCCATGGGAACTTCTACATTTCAACTCATATACAAAGTTTTATTACCGGAATCACTGCCATCCCTTGTGGTTGGTGCGGCTCTTGCAGTAACAACCATTTTAAGTTATTCGGCATTGGCTGGCTTTACTGGCGGCGGTGGTCTTGGAGACATTGCCATCCGGTATGGCTATAACCGGTATCAGACCGATATTATGTTAGTAACGGTCGCATTACTTGTTGTCATAGTCCAGGTGCTTCAGGAAGCAGGAATGAAGCTTGCAAAGGTCTGTGACAAGAGGAGACGATAGATTAATTTATGCCCGCCTGGGGCAAAGGGAGGAAATTATGAAAAAATTAGTATCACTTTTACTTGCTTCTGTTTGTGTATTATCACTTGCAGCATGTGGAAGTAAGGAAAACAACACACCGGCTACTGATGCAGCCACAACGGCAGCACAGGCAACGGAAGCTGCGACAACAGCAGCAAAAGAACTCGTACCACTTAAGGTTGGTGCATCTACAACACCTCATGCAGAAATTCTTGCAGTTGTAAAGGATGATTTGGCAGCAGAGGGTTATGATTTACAGATTGTGGAATTTTCGGATTATGTTTTACCAAATACATCACTTGATGATGGAAGCCTTGATGCAAACTATTTCCAGCATAAGCCATATCTGGATAACTTTAATGCAGAAAAGGGAACCAAGCTTGTATCTGTAGCAGCAATCCACTATGAGCCATTTGGAATTTATCCGGGAAAGACAGCTTCTCTTGCAGATTTGCCAGACGGAGCAAAGATTGCAGTACCAAACGATACAACCAATGAAGCAAGAGCACTTCTTTTACTGGAGCAGGAAGGCCTTATCAAGTTAAAGGAAGGAGTTGGTCTTGAAGCAACAAAGAATGATATTGTTGAGAATCCTCATAAGTATGAAATCATTGAGCTTCAGGCAGAGCAGGTTGCAAGAGCACTTCCTGATGTAAATGTGGGTGTCATCAATGGTAATAACGCACTGGCAGCAGGACTTAACGTAGCAAAGGATGCTATTGCAAAGGAAGCATCTGATTCCCTTGCAGCAACAACTTATGCAAACATCATTGCCGTAAAGGAAGGAAATGAAAGCAATCCGGGAGTTGTTGCCCTGATTAAGGCACTTCAGTCCGACAAGGTAAAGAAGTACATTGAAGAAACCTATGAAGGTTCTGTTGTTCCGACATTCTAGTCAGTAAATGGCATAATCGATAGGTTATCAGTAAGGGACCATGGTATCTGTCCGATATCATGGTTCTTTTTGTCTAAAACTTGAAGTTCTGATCAATTTGTGCTATTTTGTATTATGTTATTTAAATATTTTCATGGGAGTGAGTTTTGGTATGAATGAGATAACAAGAGAGATTGTCAAAAAAATCGATGAAGAGATAGAGGAATATACGAAGGAAGAAAAAAAAGCAAAGCTTGGAGAAATTGTACAGCCATACATTAAAAAGTACGCAGAAGAAGCCGGAATTGATGAAATTGATTTGTTTGTGGATTATATGGACCATGTTGCCCTTACCAGCAAACAGATGGCAATGAACGAAGAAGGCGAAAAGCTATTTGGCGAGTCAGAACTGGACAGGCCGGATTTTAAGCTGTATTAAGATTGGAGACAGAAGAGATGAAATTAGCAGTTTTTAATCACAGGGAAGATGAAGCAGAATTTTTTACGCGTTTCTGTAAGGAATATCAGGTAGAACCGGTGTATGTCAGCGAAGCACCATCTCCACAATCCATTCAGAAGGTGGCAGGATGTGACTGTGCATCTGTCATTACTACAAGGATTGATAAAGAGGTACTGGATGCGTTCCATGAAGCAGGCATCCGGTTTATTTCGACCAGAACCATAGGCTATGACCATATTGATTTAAGCCGTGCAAAGGAGCTTGGAATCGGAGTCGGCAATGTTACTTATTCTCCGAATAGTGTGGCAGAATATGCTGTCATGCTGATGCTCATGGCAAACCGTAAGATTAAAACAATCATGACAAGAAGCATGGGACAGGATTATTCCCTGGCAAAGGTCCGCGGACAGGAAATTCGCAAGCAGACAGTCGGTGTTATCGGAACAGGTCAGATTGGAAGAAAGGTGATACAGAATCTTTCGGGATTTGGATGCAGGATTCTGGCTTATGATAAGTATCCGAATGATGCAGCCGGTGAATATGCCCAGTATGTGGAACTGGAAAGACTGTACCGGGAAGCAGATGTGATTACCCTGCATGTACCGGGGAATGATGCAAATCATCACATGATTGGGGAAAAGGAATTTTCCATGATGAAGGACGGGGTAGTCCTTATCAATACGGCAAGAGGAACACTGATTGACACGAAAGCATTGATTGCTGCGGTGGAATGTGGGAAAGTTGGTGCAGCTGCACTGGATGTTGTGGAAAATGAAACGGCAATTTATTATAAGGATTTCAAATATCAGCCGGTCGCTCATCATGACATGGCAGTTTTAAATTCCTTTCCGAATGTTATCATGACACCGCATACTGCGTTTTATACGGATATGGCAGTCAGCGACATGGTGGAGCATTCCATTTTAAGTTGTCTGAAATTTGTGAATAACGAAGAAAATCCTTGGAAAGTCTTATAGGCTTCCAAGGATTTTTTATTCAGCAATGTATAAATCTTAAGAATCCTTAAGCATCCGGCAGACCGTTATTTTTGATGACATCCCGGTACCAGTAAGCAGAATCCTTCCAGATACGTTCCTGGGTGCGGTAATCCGTGTAGATAATACCAAAGCGCGGGTCATAACCGGTATGCCATTCAAAATTATCCATGAGCGACCAGTGGAAATAACCACGGATATCACATCCTTCGTCTATTGCAAGTTTCATTTCAGAAAGATATTGGGACAAAAAGTCAATCCGGTCTGTATCGTGTACTTTACCATCTGCGAAAATGCGGTCATTGCATGCAACACCATTTTCGGATATATAGATTGGAAGGTTATACCGCTCATAAAGAAACTTAAGGCCGTAGTGCATAACCTTCGGAGTGACTGGCCATCCGAGGGCAGTGCGTGGATACCCCTGATATCTTGGAACATAATCGTTTGCATCACATTGCTGCCCGTTATAGATATTGATTCCCAGAAAATCAATTGGCTGGCGGATGATTTCAAAATCCTCTGCAGTCAGCGACAAAATTTCAACCTTATTGGTGCCAAGAACAATCGGGTCAAGGAACCAGTTGTGGGAAAAACAGATACCCTCACCACCGGAAGGGAAAGAAAGCTGGCGAGCCTTTTCCAAAGCGTCGGCAGAATCATCCCAAGGATAGCAGAGCGTTCCGGTAGTTGCTGGACCAATCTGTATTGGCTGGCTGGAAGCTTCCCGCATTGCCTTTACTGCTTTTCCATGGCAGAGCAGCATGCTACGCATGACAATCCCAAGTTCCTTATCATCGAGCATAAGTCCCGGCGCATGGACTCCCACGGAATATCCCAGGTGGGCCATGCATTGCGGCTCATTCATCACACAGAACATGGTAACGCGATTGGAAAAATGTCTGGTTACTTCACTGGCATAGAATGCAAATGTATTACTGATATCATCCCTTAAAAAACCGCCTTTATCCATGAGTGCCTGTGGAAGATCCCAATGGAAAAGTGTCATAATCGGCAGAATATCATTCTTAAGGAGGCTGTCTACCAGACGGTCGTAGAATTCAAAGCCTTTTTCATTGCGCCGAGTGTCTCCATTTGGAAATAGACGGCTCCAGGAAATGGAGAAGCGGTACGCCTTCAGTCCAAGCTCCTTCATAAGCTGCACATCCTCTTCCATGTGATGATAGTGGTCACAGGCAACATCGCCGGTTTCATTCTTTACAATCTTATCCGGAGTATGGCAAAAGGTATCCCAGATGGAAGGTCCGCGTCCATCCTCGTTCCAGGCTCCCTCTATCTGGTAGGATGCGGTTGCCGCACCCCATAAAAAATCAGCTGGAAAATTCATAAAAGCCTCCTGAGTATTATTTGTTAATAATATAACATTTGATGTTATTATAGCATACTGGGAGAAAATATCCAGAGGGAACACAGCAAGAAACTGTAAACACCTGA
>CAMEUH010000114.1 GCA_945938055.1 uncultured Eubacteriaceae bacterium
ATTGAACTGAAACTGCTCATTTCAAGAGTAAAACGCTGGCTTCCAACGGAAAAAATTCAAAAAGTCAATGCTCAGGAGCAGAGCATTCCAAGGGAGAAAATACATGAACTTCCGGAGATTGGAAATCTGGATGTAGAATCGGCATATCAGCTTCTTGGAAGCGAAAAGTTATTCTGGAGTGTGCTGAAAGATTATTATCGTGTGATTGAACAGAAAGCCTCTTTGATTAAGGGCATGGAAGAATCAGAAAATTGGCCGGCATACACCATTGAGGTTCATGCGTTAAAAAGTGCATCCAGACAGATTGGTGCCAAAGAACTGGCAGAAAAGGCGGCAGCCTTGGAAAAAGCAGGGAATGAGAAGAATGCCTCTATGATTCATGAAGAAACAGACAGCATGCTTGGCATGTATTGTGCATATTTGCCGGTTCTGCAGCCGTTTTTTGAAGAAGAAAGAACAGTCAAGGCAGATGATGAGAAGGAATGGATTACGTTGGAAATTCGTACAGATTTATTTCATCAGCTTCGGGAGGCAATGGACGACCTGGATATGGATGCAATGGAAGAAACGGTCTTGAAATTAGAGGAATTCCGCTTCACGGAGGAGGAAGAGGGATTATTGCCACAGCTTATGGAAGCTGTGGAAAATATTGACGTGGAGAAATGCGAAGAACTTCTGGCTAAATGGGAGACGATTTCATAAGAAATAAAAATTAAATTAGAATATTTAAAAAATATTTCAAAATTGTATTGACAATATTTAAAACGTATGATAATATACAATCATAACAAAGCAATACATAAATAAAACAAAATATTCAGAAAGAAAAGAATGGAAAATCTGAAAATAAAAACAAGGAGGTCGATTCCGTTGAACAGTTAATCCAACAATCCTCAATATGAGAGTGGTAATACAGCATATCCCGATTGAAGACCATGACATTCATCAAAATAAAACGTATTACAAAGAATTGTGAATACACCCGTCAAGGTTACATCCGCTGATACTCATATTGAATACTTACCACAAAGGTAGTGAAGAAGATTTTCTTAATTGTGTAAAGAAACATTTAAGAAAGAGGCATATTCCTTATATAACCGGAACATTTTGATGATATCGCAAAAGAATTTGCAGCATGATAAATATGCAAAATCAAAGGAAACTATACCGAATCCGCCTGGAATGAACTGATACCGGAAATGTCAGAACAGGAAACTTCCCACTATTGCAAGTAAAATTGCAAAAAGAATGATGTGTAATTTCAAGATAAGATTTTAAAATCAGAAACCAGGAATTAGTGAATGGTAAAATTAAAATCTTAAACGGGATAAAAAGTACAACTTTAACATAGATTGAACATATAATAACATATAGGTTTCATGTAGTTTTAGTTGAGAAAGGGATAACAAGAAAAAAAGTGGATATCGAAATAAATTAGAACGGTCATCGTATCAGGAAAGAAAAGATATGATGACCGTTCAATTTGTTTTATTCCAGAGATTCATCATAGGAAGCACGGATTCCGCCTACAAATTTGGCACGGGTTCTGGCACATGTCACGTGAGCTTCTCCGATGCTTTTCTGGGTAGTACGCACCGGAACGGCAACCGGAGACAGATGCATTCCGATTAAAGTGTCGCCAATGTCAATTCCGGCCTGTGCCTGAATGGATTCCACGGCATAAGGTTCTGTCATCCCATGGTAAGCGGCCGTTGCGAAAGAACCGCCGGCCTTTAACTGGGGAACCACATTGACACGGGTAAGACCATACTTTTTTGCGCATTCCTTTTCTACAATCAGGGAACGGTTTAAATGTTCACAGCACTGGCAGGCAAGATAAATCCCTTGGGAAGACAGCAGTTTGTAAGCAGTTTCAAAGATACACTGACCGATCTCTTCACTGGAAAAGGTACCAATCTTTACTCCGGCCACTTCGCTGGAGGAACAGCCCATTACCAGAATGTCATCCTGCTCCAGATGCGCATGTTCTAATAATTCATTAATAACCTTTGTAATTTCCTCGCGGATTATGTCAAGATGTTCATATTTTTTATCGGAAATACCATTCATAACAGAGAACCTCCCATAAACTTTTTCCTTCAGACTTCCCACATGGCAAACCTGAATTATTATTTTTTTGTAAATCCAATTTATTTCATTCACATATGTGTTATAATATACCTAAAAGCAGGATTTGTCTAATGGGAAATTTTTATGATATGATAGAGTATGGACAGATTGTTGTGGGCAAATACGGCAAGGGACAGTGTGATACCATTCAGCAGGCATTTGACATGGCAATGGACATGAAAGGGCATGTGGAGATTCAGATTCTGAATGGAATCTATGATGAAAAAGCAGTTCTTAGAAGAAATGATGTGACGATTATCGGGGAAAATGCAAAAAATACCGTGATTACATACGATGATTATGCGAAAAAGCTTCTTCCGTATGGTACACCATACAGAACCTTTCGGACGGCGACGCTGATGCTTCTGGGCAATAATATCATCATGAAAAATGTTTCGGTGATTAACCGCTCGGGAAACGGACGGGATTACGGACAGGCAATCGCACTCTATACAGAGGGAGACAAAATGCAGTTTTATAACTGCCGTCTGATTGGTGCACAGGATACCCTGTTCATGGGACCGGAACCGGAATGTAAGGTGAATTGTGAAAGTGAGATTCCGGAGGAAAATCATGTAATCGAGGCGAGACAGTATTATAAGAATTGCTATATTCGTGGCGATATTGATTTTATTTTTGGAGGAGCAACGGCATATTTTAATCATTGTGAAATCTTTTCCCAGTATAATCTGACGGAAGATGATGATAAATACGAAGGCAGGGTGAAGGGATATGTGACGGCAGCCTGTACATGGCGTGGGCAAAAGTATGGTTATGTATTCCGCCGGTGCCGTTTTACGGGGGACTGTCCGGAGAATACCGTATATCTTGGACGGCCGTGGCGGATTTACGCCAAAACAGTACTTCTGGAATGCGAAATTGGAAAGCATATTAAGACAGAGGGCTGGCATGACTGGGATAAACCGGAGGCACGCGAGACGGTTTACTATGCAGAGTATCGCTGCAAATATGAAAGCATGGCGAAGAGACAGAACTGGATTCGTCTGCTGAGCGCGAAGGAAGCAAAAGAATATACAAGGGAAAAAGTACTTTGGGAGTACTTTTGTGAGGATTAGAAAAGATGAGAGTCAGGGTACCGGATTATTACGAAAAATTTAAATGTATCGCGTCTGAATGTACGGACACCTGCTGTGCAGGATGGGAAGTGGATGTGGATGCTGCTTCCCAGGAGTATTATAAGACGGTGAAAGGAGAATTTGGGAAACGTCTTAAGGAAAATACCATTATTGACGAGGAGGGTATCCGCTTTACTTTGACGGAGAACAAGCGGTGCTGTTTCTTAAATGACTGTAATTTATGCGATTTGTATACTGCCTTGGGAGAAGAACATCTTTGTGAGACCTGTACGGATTTCCCGAGATTTTCGGAAGTGTTTGGCGATTTGAAGGAAAAGGGAATTTCGTTGTCCTGTCCGACTGCTGCAAAGCTGATTTTAGATCATGCAGAAAGACTTTCGTTTCAGGAAAGCGAAGAAGATGAGATGGTTGCATTAAATGATATTGATTATGACCTTTACATGCAGCTGATGGCTGCAAGAAAGCAGGCACTTGAGATTCTCTGGAACCGGGAACGGGATATTATGTGGCGTGTGATGGCGGTGCTTCTTTTTGCCAATGATATCCAGAAATACATTTATAAAGAAAAATATAAGAAAATTGCTAAGGTACGGGAAAAATACCAGGAAGAAAAATATATTGACAAGGTAATCCTCAAAAATGGCAGGAAAGCATTAAAGCATGTGGATGGGGTTGTGAATGTACAAAGTATTCTTTCCTTGTTTGAAGAGTTTGAAGTAATTAATGAAAGCTGGCCGGAGAAGCTTCAAAAAGCCGAAAAGGCGAATGAAACCGTTTCCAACCATGATGAGGAATATGCAGCATATTTTAAATCCAGGGAAGTGCAGTATGAGCAGCTGATGGTATATTTTATTTATCGTTATTTCATGAAGGCAGTTTATGACCTGGATTTGATTGCGAAGGTGAAACTCGGGGTAATCAGCATCATTATCATCCGTAGTGTTGAAAAGGCGGAATGGATGGAAAAGAAAACACTATTGCTGGAAGATTTCATTGAAATTGCACATTTATATTCCAAGGAAATCGAGCATTCGGATGAGAACATGGATGGAATCCGGGAATTATGCTATGGAGATTTGTGTTTTCACATTGAATCTCTCATTGCATCACTTTTATAGGAGGGGACAGCAAAAGTGAAAAAGTTTATTCAATATTTGGTCATCATTTTATGCCTTTTGTTTGCAGGTTGTACCACAGAACCGGTGCAAACCGGTGAAACACAATCTGTCGTGGAACAGGAAGATACGAAAGAAACAAAAATGCTTTCGAGGGAAGAGTATTATACCACAAAGGAAGATGTGGCTCTATACTTATATACCTATGGTACTCTTCCGGTAAATTTTATGACCAAGAAAGAAGCCAAGGCATTAGGATGGTCTGGCGGCGGACTGGATGAGTATGCAGACGGATATTGTATTGGCGGGGACCGGTTTGGAAACTATGAAGGGATTCTTCCGGAAAAGGAAGGACGACAGTATTATGAATGTGATATCGGAACCATGCATCAGGAACAACGCGGTGCCTGCCGTCTGGTGTTCTCGAATGATGGTCTGATTTATTATACACAGGACCATTACAATTCATTTGAATTGTTGTATGAAGACGCTGAAATCAGTCTAGAGGAATAGGTAAAGGAGCAGCTTTATGATTTCAATTATGCTGGATGGTGATGAAATCACAGACAGGGAACAGTTACATAAGATTTTTCGGGATGCGCTTTCGCTGGAGGATTATTATGGATGCAATCTGGATGCGTTATATGATGTGTTGTCAACGTATTCAGAGAAGGTTATAATCACAGTACGGAATGAAGAATCCCTTTATTCCAATCTTCCTTTTTATGGGGAGCGGATGATGGGAATGCTTAAAGTGGCGGCAGAGGAAAATGAGCCATATATTGTGATAAAAATAGGTGATGATGAGCCGGAGGAGGAATTATGGTAGACAAAAAATACTTAAAAATCGGATTTACAATTTTTCTTTTTTACTTAGTCATTTATTACTGGTCGGGCATATCGGGTGCAATCGGCATTGCGGTTAGTGCGGCAGTTCCGTTATTTGTGGGTGTGGTAATTGCATATGTCATTAATATTTTGATGTGCTATTACGAAAAATGTTATTTTCCAAAATCCCAGCGAAAACTGGTTCAAAAGACAAGAAGACCGTTTTGTATTGTGTTTTCCCTGTTAACGGTTGTGGTGATTATTCTGGCTGTTATCGTAGTTGTTATTCCGGAGTTTTTGTCCAGTATTGAACTTCTTGTTGCAGAAGTGCCAAAGGTACTGAACAAGGCTTATGTCTGGATTATTAATAATGAAGAAATAAAGCCGTATCTGGATCCGGCAACACTAAATGCACAGATTGACTGGCAGAAAACGGTCAAGGATGTTCTGAATGTGATTATTTCCGGTGCGGGCGGTGTCATGAATTCTGCAATCAGTATTGCGACATCATTGTTTTCCTTTGCGGCACAGGCGGTCATTGGTTTTATCTTTGCACTGTATCTGCTTTTTAACAAGGAAAAAGTAATGGGACAACTGGACAAACTGTTAAAGGTTTATGTAAAGGACAGCATACGTGATAACATTATGTATGTTGCAGGTGTTGCAAATTCGACATTTAAGAGTTTTATTGTTGGACAGTGCACAGAGGCGGTCATTCTGGGACTTTTGTGTGCCATTGGAATGATGCTTTTCGGTTTCCCATATGCGGGTATGACCGGTGCGGTAATCGGAATCACGGCATTGATACCGGTGGCAGGTGCTTATATCGGAGCCGGTGTGGGTGCATTCATGATTTGTACCGTCAGTCCTATGAAAGCTGTTTTATTCCTTGTTTATATTGTAGTTTTACAGCAGCTGGAAGGAAATCTTATTTATCCGAAGGTTGTTGGTACTTCGATTGGACTTCCGGGAATGTGGGTACTGGCAGCAGTAACCATTGGCGGAGGACTGATGGGAATCACGGGAATGCTTTTTGGTGTTCCGCTTGCGGCAGTTGCCTACAAGCTGTTAAAAATGGATGTATGTTATAAAATGGCTTTTCGGGGAAAAACTAATCAGAGAAAAAAACAGGCCAAAGGAGGAGAATAAAATGGCAGTAGAGCATATAACCACAAATGATTTTGAAGCAAAGGTGATTCAGGCGAAAGGAGTAGTTCTGGTTGACTTTTATGCAGAATGGTGCGGACCTTGCAAGATGCTTGCACCGCTGGTAGAAGAAATTGCCGGGGAAAATCCGGATGTAACGGTTTATAAGGTCAATGTGGATGAGGAAAATGCGCTTGCAGTCAGATTCCGGGTTATGAGCATACCGACATTAATTGTATTTAAGGATGGTGTGCAGACAAAGACATCCATGGGATTTATTTCCAAACAGGAACTTGCAGAACTGATACGTTGTTAATCGAATGTAAAAATAAATGCCCCTTACGGTATGATTGCTGTAAGGGGCATTTATTTAGTGTTGTGTTTTTTGTGTGATATATTGAACTTTGAAAAAAATTTATCTATAATGGGTATTTAAGAAAAGAGGTAGAACTTATGAGAAAAAATGTGTTATGTGTAATGGGCTGTTTTATTCTTTGGGGAATTCTTCCGGTATACTGGAAACTGCTTTCCGGCCTGAACTCTTTTTTGGTTTTGTCCAACCGGATGGTCTGGTCGCTGGTATTTTGCCTGCTGATTCTTATGTTCACAGGAAATTTTCATAAAATTAAAATTGCATTACAGGATAAGAAACAGCTTGCGGTTACGGCATGCTGTGGCGTTCTGATTACCATTAACTGGGGAAGTTATATTTATGCGGTAAATGCCGGTCACATACTGGATGCAAGTCTTGCATATTACATGAATCCCCTGCTTTCCATTGCCATCGCATTTATCGTATTTAAGGAAAAGCTGTCGGTACAGAAGTGGATAGCAGTGGTAATTGCATTTTCAGGCATTCTATTTACGATTATCCGTTATGGGACATTTCCGTATCTTTCTCTCATTATCGGTGGTTCTTTTGCCATTTATGGCGCATTAAAGAAGAATGTACAATATGAGGCAATGGTGTCCTTATTTATTGAAACAATGGTTATTACACCATTTGCATTGATTTATATCCTTTATTGCGAGTATAATGGAATGGGAAGTATCGGAGTTCTGCATGGGGCAGAATTTCTGCTTTTGCCGCTGGCAGGAGTCATTACGGCAATACCACTGCTTTTGTATGCATATGGAATAAAAGGGATTCCATTTGCCCTGTCAGGAATTTTGATGTATCTGAATCCAACCCTTCAGTTGCTCTTAGGGGTGTTTCTGTATCAAGAAAAATTCACGGGCAGCAGTATGGTATTGTTTGTATGCGTGTGGATTGCACTGGTGTTATTCATGCTGGATGGAAAATTAATCAGGAAAAAGAGAGGAAAGTAGTGTGAAAGAAAGTAGAGGACAGCCATAAATGGGCGCACTCAAATAAGCTGTC
>CAMEUH010000115.1 GCA_945938055.1 uncultured Eubacteriaceae bacterium
GTCTTGAAGAACTGGATTCCCTGATTACAAAGCTGACAAACCAGTACAATGCAGAACAGCTGGCAAAAGCAAATGCAGTCGCAACGCAGAGTGCATTGTACTCAAAATCTCTGTTAATCTGGCCTTGTCCGAGTAGCTATACCATCAGTTCCCATTTCTCGATGAACCGTGTGGACCCGGTTACAGGAAGTTATTCGGCACCTCATAAGGGTACCGATATCGCAGCATCAACTGGAACACCGGTTGTGGCAGCGGCCTCCGGACTGGTTACCGCAGCAGGGTTTTCCAATAGTATGGGAAATTATGTGGTTATCAGCCATGGTGATGGAATCACGACAAGATATTATCACAATTCCAGCCTGGCAGTCAGCGCAGGACAGTCTGTGAAAGCAGGACAGGTTATCAGTTATGTAGGTAGTACAGGGTGGTCAACCGGACCACATCTGCATTTTGAAGTAAGGGTTAATGATTCACCGCTTGACCCAATGCAATTTTTTTGAGGTAATTAGCAGCTATGGAAAATAAAAATAATCTTGGTTTTACAAAAGGCATTCTTTTGGGAATGGCAATGACATTGATGGTGGTTCTGATTCTTTTTAGTGCCGGCGCATGGGGAGGACTTTTCACGATTAATGGCGGAAGTTTGATGAAAGAGGATTATGAAAAATCTTTTCAGACGGAACCAGAGAAATCAGAAGGCGTTTCCACAGAATCCGAATTCGAAGAACATGTTTTGAAAAAAATGCGTTCCATCATGAAAATCATGGATTCCTACTATCTGGAGGAATATGATGAAGATGAGATGCTTGATGGCATGATGTCTGGGATGCTTTCAGCAGTAGGTGATCCGTATACAGGCTATTATAGCGAAGAAAGTTATAATAATCTGCTGGAATCCAGTCAAGGCATTTATTATGGAATTGGTGTCGTTGTTTCACAAAAGGTAGATACCGGGGAAGTATATGTGGTTAATCCATATGAGGACTGCCCGGGTTTTGAAGCAGGAATCCGTCCGGGAGACATTATTTATCGTGTAGGTGGTGTTGAAGTTACCGGCATGGACCTAAATGAAGTAGTAGCGATGATTCGTGGCGCAGAAGGAACAACCATTGATATCTCGGTTCTTCATGAAAATGATAAAGAACTCACAGATTTGATTGTGGAGAGACGAAAAATAGAAGCACATACAATTGAATTCAAGGTAATGGAGAATAATATCGGATATATTCAGATTACAGAATTTGATGAAATCACAACGGAACAGTTCAAGAAAGGAATGGATGAGCTGGCTTCCTGTGGTGTTGAAGGAATTATTGTAGATCTTCGGGATAATCCGGGAGGAAGCCTTAGTGCAGTAGTTGATATTCTGGATACACTTTTGCCGAAAGGAATTTATACTTATCTGGTGGATAAAAATGGAGACCGGGAAAATTATAAAGGAAAGCATGATGCATCCTATGATTATCCAATGGTAGTGCTGGTGAATGAAAATAGTGCCAGTGCATCGGAGTTATTTACCGGAGCAGTCCGGGATTATGATAAGGCAGTTGTTGTGGGAACAACCACATTTGGTAAGGGAATTGTGCAGCAGATTTTTCCGTTGAGGGATGGAAGCGGCATCAAAGTTACCATGGCAAAATATTATACCCCGAATGGTATATGCATTCACAAAACTGGTATTCAGCCGGATATTGAGGTGGAGCTTGATGAAGGGGAGTATCCGTCCATGATTGAATATGAGGATGATGAACAACTGCAAAAGGCAGTAGAGGTATTAAAGGAACAAATGAAATAGAACGCCATATTTATGGGAATTGGTATCTCCATGGAAATGAATTCTGGGGAGAACAAATGTTTGCAAAATATAATAGGATATGTTATAATAAAAAGGCTCATTCAGATAAAGAATGAGCCTTAAATCGTATTAGAAAGGATTTTTATGGGAACATTTAAATTAGTATCAGAATATCAGCCTACCGGTGACCAGCCGCAGGCCATTGAAGCATTGGTAAACGGTTTTAAGGAAGGCAATCAGTTTCAGACATTATTGGGTGTTACAGGCTCCGGAAAGACTTTTACAATGGCAAATGTTATTCAGAAGCTCCAGAAGCCTACACTGATTATCGCCCATAATAAGACTCTGGCTGCCCAGCTTTATGGAGAGATGAAAGAATTTTTTCCGGAAAATGCAGTAGAGTATTTTGTGTCCTACTATGACTATTATCAGCCGGAAGCTTACGTTCCTTCCACGGATACTTATATTGCCAAGGATTCGGCAATTAATGATGAGATTGACAAGCTGCGCCATTCCGCAACGGCGGCATTATCAGAGAGAAATGATGTCATTATTGTAGCAAGTGTATCCTGTATTTATGGTCTGGGAGCACCGATCGATTATAAAGAAATGGTGATTTCCCTGCGTCCTGGGATGGAGAAGGATCGGGATGAACTGATTCGAAAGCTGATTGACATACAGTATGACAGGAATGACATGGATTTTAAACGTGGAACATTCCGCGTTCGTGGAGATGTTCTGGAGGTATTTCCGGTTTATTCAGGAGATACTGCGTATCGGATTGAGTTCTTTGGAGACGAAGTAGACAGGATAGCAGAAGTGGATGTCCTGACCGGAGAAATTAAGAATTTTGTAGATCATGTGGCAATTTTTCCAGGCTCGCATTATGTAGTATCACAGGAGAAGATGGAGGCTGCCATTGAGCGAATCAAAGAAGAACTGAAAGAACGGGTTGCTTATTTTAAAAGGGAAGATAAGCTGATAGAAGCACAAAGAATTGAAGAGCGAACCAATTTTGATATTGAGATGATGCGTGAAACTGGTTTTTGTTCAGGAATTGAGAATTATTCACGACATCTTTCCGGGCTACAGCCGGGTACTCCTCCCTATACACTGATGGATTATTTCCCGGAGGATTTTTTGATTATTGTGGATGAATCGCATATTACTATTCCACAGATCCGTGGCATGTATTCGGGAGACCAATCCCGAAAGGCGACACTGGTAGATTATGGTTTTCGTCTTCCGTCAGCCAAGGATAACCGACCGCTTAATTTTACAGAGTTTGAGAGTAAAATTAATCAGATGATGTTTGTTTCTGCGACACCATCGGTCTATGAGGCAGAGCATGAATTGATGCGTGTGGAGCAGATTATCCGTCCGACAGGACTTCTGGACCCGAAAATTCTTGTCATGCCTGTTGAGGGACAGATTGACCATCTGGTTTCCGAAGTGAATAAAGAGGTGGCTGGAAAGAATAAGGTTCTGATTACCACACTTACTAAGAAGATGGCGGAAGACCTGACCCAATACATGAAAGAACTGGGGATCCGTGTAAAGTATCTTCATTCGGATATTGATACGCTGGAACGGGCAAAGATTATCCGTGACATGCGTATGGACGTATTTGATGTACTGGTTGGAATTAATCTTTTGCGAGAAGGCCTGGATATACCGGAGATTACATTGGTGGCTATTCTGGATGCGGATAAGGAAGGATTTCTGCGTTCGGAAACATCATTGATTCAGACCATCGGACGAGCTGCAAGAAATGTAGACGGACATGTAATCATGTATGCGGATAACATGACGGATTCCATGAAGAATGCCATTGACGAAACGAACAGAAGAAGGGAAATTCAGAATCGATATAACGAGGAACATGGAATAACACCATCGACCATAAGAAAAGCGGTGCGTGATTTAATAAGTATTTCACAGGCAGCAGAGAATGTGGAAGATTCTGCAAAAGAACTGGAATCCATGAGTGAAAAAGAATTATTAAAGCTTTCCAGGGAAATAGAAAAGAAGATGCATAAAGCGGCCGCGGAACTTAATTTTGAAGAAGCAGCACTGCTGCGAGATCGAATGATAGAGGTAAAAAAACAACTTCAGGAATTATAATTTCTGAAAAATTTGACAGATTCAATGAAGGTGGAAGAATGAATAAGATAGAGTATGACAAAGAAAAACAATATATCAGGATTCGTGGTGCAAATGAGCATAATTTGAAGAATTTGTCAGTGGATATTCCAAGAAATAAACTGGTAGTACTGACCGGCTTAAGTGGCTCTGGAAAGTCTTCCCTTGCATTTGACACCATATATGCGGAGGGACAGCGACGTTACATGGAATCTCTTTCTTCCTATGCCAGAATGTTTCTTGGACAGATGGAGAAACCAAATGTTGAAAGTATTGAAGGACTATCTCCTGCCATATCCATTGACCAGAAGTCCACAAATCGAAATCCGCGTTCTACTGTGGGAACAGTAACGGAAATCTATGATTATTTGCGTTTACTGTATGCACGTATTGGAATTCCGCATTGCCCTAATTGTGGACGTGAGATTAAAAAACAGACCATTGACCAGATGGTAGACCAGCTGATGGAACTTCCTGAGCGAACAAAAATACAGCTTCTTGCTCCAGTTGTAAGAGGACGAAAGGGTGAGCATGCAAAAGTCTTTGAACAAGCGAAGAAAAGTGGTTTTGTCCGAGTAAGAGTTGATGGAAGCATATACGAATTATCAGAAGAAATCCAACTGGATAAAAATAAAAAACATAATATTGACATTGTGGTAGACAGGCTTGCCATTAAGGAAGGGATTGGGAAAAGACTGACGGATTCCATAGAGACCATCATGAAGCTTTCGGATGGTCTCATGACGGTAGACGTTGTAGGTGGTCAGGAACTGAATTTTAGTCAGAGTTTTTCCTGTCCGGATTGCAATATCAGTGTCGCAGAGGTAGAGCCGCGAAGCTTTTCCTTTAATAATCCGTTTGGGGCATGTCCGGAGTGTTTTGGACTGGGATTTAAGATGGAATTTGATTTAAGACTGATGATTCCGGATGAGTCATTAAGCATTGATGAGGGGGCAATTACGGTTCTTGGATGGCAGTCTGTAACAGAAAAGAGCAGCTATACCAGGGCGATTATGGAAGCTTTGGCAAAGGAATATGGTTTTTCTTTAAGTACTCCGTTTCGGGATTATCCACCGGAAATCCGTGATATCATTGTGAATGGTACCAAGGGGCATGCTGTGAAAGTTTATTATCGCGGACAGCGTGGAGAAGGTGTTTATGATGTGGCTTTTGAAGGGTTGATTCGTAATGTGGAGAGAAGATACCGTGAAACCTCCGGCGAATCTACGAAGCAGGAATATGAAAGCTTCATGCAGATTACTCCGTGTAAAGAATGTAAGGGTCAGAGACTGAAAAAAGATTCTCTTGCTGTAACAGTAGGAGATAAGAATATTTATGAAATTACATCAATGTCTATCAGAAAACTCACGGATTTCCTTGAAAATATCAATCTTACAGAAAGACAGAGTTTGATAGGAGGACAGATTCTAAAAGAAATTAAAGGAAGAATCGGGTTTCTTATGGATGTGGGTTTGGATTATCTGAGCCTTTCCAGGGCAACGGGAACTTTATCAGGTGGAGAAGCACAGAGAATTCGTCTTGCAACCCAGATTGGTTCCGGATTGGTAGGGGTTGCATATATTCTGGATGAACCGAGTATTGGTCTGCATCAGCGGGATAATGATAAGCTGCTTGGAACACTGACACATTTGCGTGATTTGGGAAATACACTGATTGTGGTAGAACATGATGAAGATACCATGCTTGCTGCTGATTATATTGTTGATATCGGACCGGGAGCAGGCGAACATGGTGGAACAGTGGTTGCACAGGGGACTGCAAGGGAAATCATGGAAAATAAAGATTCCATTACTGGTGCATATTTAAGTGGAAGAATCAAGATTCCTGTTCCGAAAGAGCGTAGAAAACCAACCGGTTTCATTACGGTAAAGGGTGCTAGGGAAAATAATCTGAAAAGTATTGATGTGGAGATTCCGCTTGGTGTATTTACCTGCGTTACCGGGGTTTCCGGTTCAGGAAAAAGTTCGCTGGTGAATGAAATTCTTTATAAGCATCTGGCAAAGAGCTTAAACCGTGCACGAACCATTGCAGGAGATCATGATGACATTCTGGGAATCGAACAGCTGGATAAGGTAATTGATATCGACCAGTCACCGATTGGACGAACACCACGTTCGAATCCGGCTACCTATACAGGCGTATTTGACCAGATACGGGACCTGTTTGCAAATACCACAGATGCGAAAACAAAAGGATACCAGAAGGGCAGATTCTCTTTTAACGTGAAAGGTGGAAGATGTGAAGCCTGTTCCGGTGATGGAATTATTAAGATTGAGATGCATTTCCTGCCGGATGTTTATGTTCCGTGTGAGGTTTGTCAGGGAAAACGATATAACCGGGAAACACTTGAGGTGAAGTACAAAGGAAAGAGCATTTATGATGTTTTAGATATGACAGTTGAAGAAGCAGTAAAGTTTTTTGAAAATGTTCCGTCCATCAAAAGAAAAATTGAGACGTTAAATGATGTAGGTCTTTCTTATATTAAGCTGGGACAACCTTCTACAGAGCTTTCCGGTGGAGAGGCACAGAGAATAAAACTTGCAACGGAATTAAGCAAAAGGAGCACAGGAAAAACGATTTACATTCTGGATGAACCTACAACAGGACTGCATTTTGCAGATGTCCATAAGCTGGTAGAAATCTTACAGAAGCTTGCAGAGGGCGGCAATACAGTAGTGGTTATTGAACATAATCTGGATGTGATTAAAACAGCGGATTATATCATAGACATGGGACCGGAAGGTGGAGATCGTGGCGGAACGGTCATTGCCAAAGGAACACCGGAAGAAATTGCGAAGGTTGAGGCGTCTTATACAGGGCAATATCTGAAAAAGTACCTTGAGCGATAAAGAAAAGTAGGGTATAATATTCTTTATATGAATGATAAGATTTTGCAATGCATGATTGAGAAAGTGTGCAGATTTGAAGGAGATGCAAATGAGCAAATATTCTGTTGTGATGCCTGCGGCAAATGAAGAAAAAACAATACAAACGACTATTGACCAGATTATGAACATAAAAGAACAACCACTTCATCTATATATTGTAATAGATGATTATTCCAAAGATTCGACCGAAGAAATCATTCGGTCATCCATGGAACAATATGACAGGCTTCATCTGGTCTATTATAAGGAGTCCAAGGGTGTCGCAACCTGCTATTTATATGGTTTCCAGGTGGCAATTGAAGAAGGTGCGGATTTTATTATTGAAATGGATGCGGGAGGAAGCCATAAGGTAGAGGATATTCCCAAATTTCTTGAAAAATTAGATGCGGGATACAGTTGTGTGTGGGGTTCACGTTTCATAAAAGGAGGCGGGGTAAAGGATTTACCGTTTTATCGTCTGTTTCTGAGCAGAGGAGGAACGATTTTGTCCCATACCGTTCTTGGCACACATTTAAAGGATATGACCAGTGGATTTGAAGCGTTTAAGGCAGATGTATTAAGGGAGATGAATCTGGATAAATTCCTGTCAAGAGGACACATGTATCAGACAGAAATGAGATATTACTGCAGAAATGAAAACTCCGTTGAGGTTCCAATTGTTTATTCTGGTTCTGATTCCGGTCTTAAATTTCAATCTGTCACAGAGGCTTTAGACATTCTGTTCCGTTTAAAAAAGTATGAGAAGGAAGTAAAAAAGGCAGGACAGCAGAATGAAGGTTA
>CAMEUH010000116.1 GCA_945938055.1 uncultured Eubacteriaceae bacterium
ACGGAGTATATGACAGCGATCCGAAGGTCAATCCGAATGCGGTGAAATACGACACGATTTCCATTGATGAGGTTGTGGAAAAGAAGCTTGGAGTCATTGATATGACCGCATCCGTAATGTGCATGGAAAACAAGGTACCACTTCTGGTATTTGGATTAAATGAAAAGAATAGTATTATCAATGCGTTAACAGGCAATTTTACTGGTACAAAAGTGACCATAGAATAAAGTTATAACTGGAGGTTATCATGAGCGATTTAAAGATGTACGAAGAAAAAATGGAAAAAACACTGGAAACAATGAAAGAGGATTTTGCAACAATCCGTGCAGGAAGAGCAAATCCACATATTTTAGATAAGTTAAAGGTTGATTATTATGGAACACCGACCCCATTACAACAGGTTGCCAACATATCGGTTCCTGAAGCAAGAATGATTCAGATTCAGCCTTGGGAATCCAGTCTGATTAAGGATATTGAGAAGGTCATCATGACATCCGATCTTGGACTGACACCAAGCAATGACGGAAAGTCTGTTCGTCTGGTATTTCCGGAATTGACGGAAGAGCGGAGAAAGGACCTTGTAAAGGACATTAAGAAGAAAGGTGAAAATGCCAAGGTATCTGTTCGTAACGTAAGACGTGATGCCAATGATGCATTTAAGAAGCAGAATAAGGCAAGTGAAATTTCGGATGATGAATGTAAGAATCTGGAAAACGATATTCAGAAGTTAACTGACAAATACATTGATCTGATTGATAAGGCAGTAGACGAAAAATCAAAGGAAATTCTTACCGTTTAATGAGCCTCTCTTTTTGAAACGATTATTTTGAAAAGAGACACTAAAATCTCGGCTGTCGCAGATTTTTGTGGCAGCTCTTTTTATGGAGGTACAAAAACGTAATGGATTATTACAATGAGGAACTGGGACTTAAAGTTCCGGAGCACGTTGCAATTATAATGGATGGAAACGGGAGATGGGCGAAAGCACATCATGTACCAAGAAACATGGGACATTCTGCCGGAAGTAAAGTAGTGGAACAAATCTGCGAAGATGCATATAATATAGGAATCAAATATTTAACGGTATATGCGTTCTCTACCGAAAACTGGAAACGTTCTGCAGAAGAAGTCGGTGCACTCATGCTTCTTCTGAGAAATTATCTCAAGGACTGTATTAAACGTGCAAATAGTAACAATATGCGTGTCATTGTCATTGGTGACAAAAGCGGGTTGAGCGAAGATATTGTGGAAACCATTAATCGTCTGGAGGATGTAACCAGGGACAATACAGGACTTACCTTCATAATTGCCTTAAATTATGGCGGCAGGGATGAAATGGTCCGTGCCGTGAAACAAATCTGTGAAGGCGTTCAGAATGGAACAATCAAGGCGTCAGCAATCGATGAACAGATGATTTCTGACAGCCTGGATACCAGAGGGATTCCTGACCCGGATTTATTAATCCGCACAAGCGGAGAGCAGAGGTTATCAAACTTCCTTCCATGGCAGCTTGCTTATACGGAATTCTATTTTCCGGAAGTACTATGGCCGGATTTTAATAAAGAAGAATTAATTAAGGCAGTAGAAAAATACAACGCACGGGAGAGAAGGTTTGGAGGACGTAAGGAGGAATAACAGATGTTTAAAACGCGTTTCTTAAGCAGTGTCGTTCTGGTAATCCTGATGGTAGGTGGAATTTTTGCCGGAAATATGGTTTTTACCGCTCTATTTCTTGCAATTTCACTGATTGGAATGATGGAATTATATCGTATTTATGGAATACATAAGGCTGCACCTGGAATTGTTGGCTATCTTCTGGCCGTTTCCTATGACCTTGCTTTATATCTGGGGTATATGGAACTTTCCAACATGATTTTAGCCGGTGGCCTGATGCTTTTAATGGCAGTTTATGTGATAGCATTTCCGAAATATGACACGAATCAAATCATGGCAGCTTATTTTGGATATGTGTATGTGGCAGTCATGCTTTCTTATGTATTTCGCATTCGTGCACTGGAAGACGGAATCATTTTAATCTGGCTTGTATTTATCTGTTCCTGGATTAATGATACCTGTGCGTATCTTGTGGGAGTACTGATTGGAAAACATAAGATGACACCAAAACTTAGTCCGAAAAAAACCTATGAGGGTGCCATCGGTGGGATTATCGGAACAGCATTAATTGCAGCTTTATTTGGCTACATCTTCCGTGGAAGAATGGAAACGATTACGAATCCACCCATGGCATGTGCCATTGCCTGCTCTCTGGGAGCGGTCCTTTCTATTATAGGAGACCTGGCAGCGTCTGCAATCAAACGCAATCATGATGTAAAGGATTATGGAAAAATCATACCGGGACATGGTGGCATTTTAGACCGCTTTGACAGCATGATTTTTACGGCGCCGGTAGTTTACTGGGTTGTAACCATGCTTTCTAAATTTTAAAACCATGAATATTAGGGGATAGAGGGACACATACTATGAAAATAATATCAGTTTTGGGGTCAACCGGTTCCATAGGAACACAGACCCTGGATGTAGTTCGAAAAAACAAGGACATCCAGGTTGCGGCATTGACGGCAGGAACAAATGTCAGGCTTCTTGCCGAACAGATACGGGAGTTTCAACCAAGACTTTCCTGTGTGGCAACAAAGGAACTGGCAGAAGAATTAAAACTTCTTGTGGCAGACTGTAATGTTAAAATTACATATGGAATGGAAGGAATCATTGAGGCGGCAGTTCTGGAAGAAGTGCAGATTGTGGTTACTGCTGTCGTGGGAATGATGGGAATCCGTCCAACCATTGAGGCAATCCGTGCAGGAAAGGATATTGCCCTTGCCAATAAGGAAACTCTGGTTACGGCAGGACATATCATCATGCCGCTTGCCAAGGAACATCATGTGAGAATTCTTCCGGTTGACAGTGAACATTCGGCGATTTTTCAGTCGTTAAATGGAGAAAAGCATGCACAGATTGAGAAGATTCTTCTGACCGCATCCGGTGGTCCGTTCCGGGGAAGAACAAAAGAGGAAATGGCAGATATTCAGGTCGAGGATGCCCTAAAACACCCAAACTGGGCAATGGGAAGGAAGATTACCATTGATTCTGCAACCATGGTCAATAAAGGACTTGAGGTCATGGAAGCAAAGTGGCTTTTTGACGTGGAATTAAAGGATGTTTGTGTGGTAGTGCATCCACAGAGTGTCATTCATTCCATGGTGCAGTTTGTAGATGGCGGTATTATGGCACAGCTTGGCTCACCGGACATGAGGCTTCCGATTCAGTATGCCCTTTATTATCCGGACAGGAAATATCTGGATACCAAACGTCTGGATTTCTTTGCATTAAAATCCATGACCTTTGAAGCACCGGACCCTGTGAATTTCAGAGGACTCGGGCTTGCTTACGAAGCAGCGCAGAAAGGTGGTAACATTCCTACTGCATTTAATGCGGCAAACGAAAAGGCAGTCGCATTATTCCTGGATAAGAGAATTCGTTTTCTGGAGATACCTGAGATTATTGAATATGCCATGGAAGAAACTGCATATCAGGAGAATCCTTCGGTGGAAGAAATACTTGCCACGGAAAGAGCAGTTTATGAATTAATTGAAAGCAGGTGGTAGAGGGATGAACATCCTTATTGCATTATTGATATTAAGTGTGATTATTATCATACATGAGTTAGGACATTTTATTCTTGCAAAGGCAAATGGTGTGGGGGTCACGGAATTTTCTGTTGGAATGGGACCAAGACTCATTAAATTTGTTCGCGGCGGTACCATGTACAGTCTTAAAATCTTACCGTTTGGCGGTTCCTGCATGATGGTGGGAGAAGATGAGGACAGCAAGGATGAAAAGGCGTTCAATAATAAATCAGTCTGGGCGAGAATTTCCATTATTGCGGCAGGACCGGTGTTTAATTTTATTCTGGCCTTTGTTATGGCAATCATTATCATTTCCAATATCGGATACGACCCATGTGTCATTACCCATGTGGAAGAAGGCAGTGTGGCGTATAACGCAGGACTGAGGGAAGGTGATTTAATTCAGTCCATTAACGGAAAACGGGTCATGTTTGGAAGAGAATTTTCACTTTTAGAAACTGTTTCACCGGATAAGCCTCTTCAGATTGTTTATGTGCGGAATAACAAAGAATATTCGGTAACTGTGGTTCCGAAATTTGTAGAAAATGATTACTATCAGGTGGGAATCAGCATTTCGGATTTGAAGGTATCGGAGGTCGTTTCCGGAAAACCTGCAGATGAGGCAGGAATTAAAAAGAATGATGTGATTCTTGCAATTAATGGTGTTGCAATGGAGAGTGCAAAGCAGGCTGCGGATACTATTAATCAGTCCGGCGGTGCCAATCTTGTCATGACTGTGGAACGAGGCGGTGATAAGCTGGACATTACTGTTGTTCCCAAGCTGGTTCACACAACCAGTTATGAAACCGAAAGTACTATCAATTATGCGAGAAAAACAACCGGGGCAATTAACACGGTGGTATTAAGCGTATATGAAGTAAAATACTGGATCAATACGGTATTTGAGAGTCTTGGCATGATGATTCGCGGACAGGTAACGGCTGATGATGTGGCAGGTCCTGTTGGTGTTGTGAATCTGATTGGTGAAGTGGTAGAGGAAAGCAGGCCGGATGGCTGGTTTTATGTGTTCCTGAATATTTTTAACCTGACATTAATGTTAAGTGCCAATTTAGGTGTCATGAATCTGCTTCCGCTTCCGGCATTAGACGGCGGACGACTGGTATTCCTGATTATCGAGGCAGTGCGAAGAAAGCCGATTGACCGGGAAAAAGAAGGAATGGTTCATTTTGTCGGGATTGTGTTATTGATGCTTTTAATGGTATTTATTACGTTTAATGATATTATGAATCTGTTTTAATCAGTAAAGGAGATGGCATGGCATGAAAACTCTTCGGGAAAATACAAGAGTGATTTCAATTGGAAATAAAGTAATCGGCGGCGGCAATCCGGTGCTGATTCAATCTATGACGAATACTAAGACAGAAGACGTGGCTGCCACGGTAAGACAAATCAGGGAACTGGAAGAGGCGGGATGTGACATCATCCGCTGTGCAGTTCCGACCATGGAGGCGGCGAATGCATTATCGCATTGCCATTGCTGCAATAGAAAATGGCGCAGACAAGATTCGGATTAATCCGGGTAACATTGGTTCCATGGAGCGGATTCGTGCAGTGGTTGACAAAGCAAAGGAACGTAATATTCCGATTCGTGTAGGCGTTAATAGTGGTTCCCTTGAAAAGGATATTATTGAAAAATATGGTAAAGTAACAGCAGAAGGAATTGTCGAGAGCGCTCTTGACAAGGTACATCTGATTGAGCAGTTTGGTTATGAGAATCTTGTGGTAAGTATTAAGTCCTCCGATGTACTCATGTGTGTAAAAGCCCATGAACTGATTTCCGAACAGACAGATTATCCGTTACATATTGGAATTACGGAGTCAGGAACTTTGTTTTCCGGAAGTATTAAATCTTCGGTTGGTCTTGGAATCATGCTGCATGAGGGACTGGGGGATACCATTCGTGTGTCTCTTACCGGAAATCCTGTGGAAGAAGTGAAGGCTGCAAAGATTATCTTAAGAACCCTGGGACTTCGAAAAGGCGGAATTGAGGTCGTATCTTGTCCGACTTGCGGAAGAACCCAGATTGACTTAATTGGACTTGCAAATCAGGTAGAGACCCTGGTTTCCGGATATGACCTGAATCTTAAAGTTGCCGTCATGGGCTGTGTGGTCAATGGACCGGGAGAAGCCAGAGAAGCAGACCTTGGCATTGCCGGCGGTATCGGAGAAGGATTATTGATTAAAAAAGGTGAAATTATAAAAAAGGTGAAGGTAGAAGAACTTCTTTCTGCATTGAAGGAAGAACTGGATCATTGGGAGAAATAAATGGCCCAGGAATTTTTTGATGTATTTAAAGAGCTTTCTTTGTCACAGGAACTAAAGGATATATTAGCTGACGTCGTTGTAACAAAGATTACTAAAACGTCAGCTAATGACATTTATAGGTTTTTCATACAAAGTGAGCGGTTAATTTCAAAAGAAAATATTTTTAAATTGGAAGATGCCATCACGAAGCAGGTATTTCAAAAAACGCAGACAAAGGCAAAAATTGTGGAACGTTATCATTTGTCCAAACAGTATACCATGCAAAAGCTCTGGGACATTTATTATGACAGCCTTCTTCTGGAATATAAAGAGCGGGATGTGATTGTATACAGCATGTTAAAAAATGCCCGTTATACCTTCCTGGATGATGAGCATTTAAAAATATCCATGACAGAATCCATTATTTCAGATGCTTATGCCCAGAAGGTAAAAGAAGAACTGGAGCGGATGTTTTTGTACCGTTTCGGGTTTGAGCTTTCCATTGAGTATGAATTTGACAGTGAATTTGAGTTTACGCATATTGAAGAAAACCAGCAGAAATTTGACAATGAATTGAAGAATATCAGTGCCCGGCTGCGAAGAGCTGAGAAAAAAGAACAGCAGACACAGAAAGCAAATACCGGCAGCGTGCCAAAAGAAAATGCAGCAGGAAGTAAAGGCTCCTTTGGGGATAAAAAGGGAGAATTTAAACGGGAATTTCGTCGTGAGCCAAAGAAAAGCGACAATCCGGATGTACTGTATGGAAGGGATTTTGATGATGAAATCACGAAAATTGAAACCATTCAGACAGAAATCGGTGAAGTAGTGATTGCAGGACAGGTGCGTAGTGTGGACATGCGTGAAATCCGAAACGAGAAGACCATTCTCATGTTTGATATCACGGATTTTTCGGATACCATGGGCGTCAAAATGTTTTTAAAAAATGAGATGCTTCCACAAGTTCTGGAACACGTCAAGGAAGGAAATTTCTTAAAAATAAAAGGAATGGTGGTCCATGACCGGTTTGACCATGAACTGAATCTTTCTTCCATCGTCGGAATCAAGAAATCATCTGACATGCGTGTGGAACGTGCAGATACCAGTATTAAGAAACGCGTGGAACTGCATTGCCATACGAAAATGAGTGAGATGGGTGGTGTATCCGAGGCCGGTGATTTAATCAAGCAGGCGATAAAATTTGGACATAAGGCACTTGCCATAACAGACCATGGTGTTGTGCAGGGATTTACAGAAGCACTTCATGCTATGCAAAAGATTAAGGATGGTTATAAAAAAAGAGGGGAAGAACTGGATTTTAAGGTTACCTATGGTGTGGAAGCCTATCTGGTGGATGACTTAAAGGATATTGTAACGGATGCAGAGGAGCAGACCCTGGATTCGGAATTTGTTGTTTTTGACATTGAAACTACTGGTTTTAGTGCAGAGTCAGACCGGATTATTGAAATTGGTGCCGTAAAGGTTTCGGACGGAAAAATCACGGAGAAATATTCCACCTTTATTAATCCGCAAATTCCAATTCCTTTCCGGATTGAACAGCTGACTCATATTAATGATAACATGGTTTTAGACCAGCGTACCATTGAAGAAGTGCTTCCGGAATTCCTGGAGTTTGTCGGAGATGCGGTTCTGGTGCCGCATAATGCAGAATTTGATACCAGCTTTATTAAGAACAAGGCCGGAAAA
>CAMEUH010000117.1 GCA_945938055.1 uncultured Eubacteriaceae bacterium
CTACTGCGGTCTTTTTACGTTCTGAGGGGGCGGATGCTTTCATGTTAAAATAATCAGGAGGAAAACAAAAATGAATCAACAAAAGGAAAGAAACAATGGAAACCATAATGCCGGTGTGACCAGTGACGTCAGAGGCATGAAAAGGAAAAATTTGAAAAGGAATGGAAGAAAACTTCTTGCGTTCCTTATGGCAGTATTTCTCGTTCTGCCGGTGTTTGCAGAAATGGGAGTCAATACTGCCCATGCAGCAGAAACCATGACAAAGGAAGCATCCGGGAATGCATCTGCTTCAGACAGTACAGAAAGAACGTATGAAAGCGGAATGCTCCGCATCCGCTACATGGTAAAAAACCAGTGGACCGGCCACCAGACCGTCGAAATCACCGTGGAAAACACGGGAAGTGCCAATGTAACAGACTGGTCATTGTCGATGGAAAATACCGGTAACATCACCGGACTATGGAATGCGGCGATGGATTCCCGTAATGAGGAAGAATACATCATAAAAAGCAAGACGTACAACAATACCATTCTTCCGGGCGAAATCATTTGTTTCGGATACACGTTATCGGGCGAAAATTTAAGAATACCGGAAAACATAAAGCTCTATGAGGCAAAGAAAGAGGTAAGTGAAGGATGCCGCGTGGAATACCGGAAAAACGGTGACTGGGGAACAGGCTTTCAGGGAGAGATAACCATCGTAAATGAAAGCGGAAAGCCGGTGGAGGGCTGGAGTCTTAACATCAGGGGCAACTTTACCGTGGAAAACTGCTGGAACTGTGTAATGACGGTGGAGGAAGACGGAAGCTACACACTTGCACACATATCATGGAATAACACCATTGAAGTTGGAAGTAGTTACATCATTGGTTTTGTGGGAACCAAGAATGATGAAGAAATGGTCATAAGCAGCCATAGATTAATGGCTGCGGCAGGAAGGGAAAGTGCGGAAGAAGAAAGCAGACAGAAACCGGCCGGGATGAAGAAATCAACTGGGAAGACACAACAGATACTGACGGAGACGGGGTGCCGGATGTATACGAAATCCACGTGTTCCATACTGATCCGGAAAACGGAGACACCGATGGGGACGGACTGCCGGACGGCTATGAAATTCTAACACTGGGAACAAAGCCGGAAAAAGCCGATACCGATGAAAATGGAATCAGCGATGCCAAAGAAGACAGCGATGGCGATGGACTGGACAACCTGACAGAATACCAGCTTGGAACCAGTCCGCTTGTCACAGACAGTGATTATGACGGATTAAGTGACAAGGAAGAAGAAGAACAGTACCATACAGACCCTAACCAGCAGGACACAGACAGTGATGGAATCATGGATGGTGATGAAATCAGACTGGGTCTGAATCCGTTAAACGCCAGCACGAACGGAGTGCCGGACAGCCAGTATCCGGTCAGCCAGACTGTGGAAGAAGACAGTCATGTGTTAAAGGAAATTAATACCAGTGCAGATAATCCATACCGCTCAGCCTCACAGTCAGTGCGGCCGGATTAGCAGAACACAGCATAATGGTACAGGGAAGCACTGAAAATATGGCATTCCAGAATGAATCCTACATCGGGGAACTGATTACCATTGACTACAGGGACACCCTGAACCTAGATAGCCTGCAGTTAAACTTCTGCATGGAAGAAGCAGTCCTGAAAAATGAACTGGACCTGTTTGGAAATGAAACAACGGAATTAAAAGGAATCCGCAGATTCAATGTGTTCCATTACATAGAGGAATGCAACATGCTCCTTCCAATAGAAACTTTTCATGATGAAGAGAAGAATATGGTATCCGCAAAAACCGACGAGGATGGCATCTACTGTCTTGTGGATATGGAAAAGTGGCTGTATGGATTAGAGCAGAGTATTGAAGATACAACAGAAAGTCAGGAGGAAACTCCTGCGGTCATGAGTCTTTCAATGGATGAGGAGATGCCGGAAAGCAAGATGGTGTCTCTTAATGAGGAAGAAAATACAAGTGTGAAAAGCACAGGGGAAGAACCTGTTCAAAACATATTCTTGGGGGATTCAGAGTTCAAGGAAGAAACACTTGACAGTCTGATGCAAGTGTTGTATCCACCAATGCTCCTAACGCTGGAGGAAGATGCGGGCGGAGAAACAGAAATGATAAAGGATGACCGACCGATTGATATTGTGTATATTCTTCAGACGGAAGGAAATGACGAAGGATTTATTGGAATCACATGGATATTTCCGTCAATCTGGACAGAGTACCTGGAAAGAAGTTATAGCAACATGAGGGTATGTATCTTGGAGCAGCGCAAGGACGGAGTATATGGGAACGGGATAAAGAATAACATCCTGTGGCATGACGACATGGAAGAACTGCAGGGTTATCTTCAACAGATTAAGTATCGGTATATACCGGATGTGGTATCACGAGGAGACGCACATGTCATGATACTGGGTGAAACTATGGGATTTCGTGAGGAGAGTGCAAAATTTGTGGTGGAAATTCCTGCAGGCGTCATGGAAATAAGTCCCTTAAGATTTGAGAGACTCATGAAGTATATGTCAAATTGTGGAATAAACTATTCTGAAGTGCATGATTGTGCCAGGGCATATGGGGGAGCCACGAACTTCATGGAGAAACAGATAAACCTTACAGGCGGGAAATTATTCAGTATTGAGGAAAGTCCTTCCAGTACAGCCGAGGATATTCCGGAACATGTTAGGGAGTGTATGAGCAACCATGCAGTACCACAGAAAGAATTTGGAGCTATTGTGGCAACAGGCTACCGGAGAATCTATCTTAAGGAAGCGTTAAGCTGTACCAGCGGAACAGACACGGATTATGACGGACTGACAGACTGGGAAGAAGTCTATACAGAAATGCTTCACTGGGATGCAAAGGGAAATGTGATCCTGCCAACACTTCTGGAATGCATTGAAAATGCTTTTGAAAAATCGTATGTTGTGGAAGGTTTGGAACGTTTTAAGGAAGACAGGACATCCGGCGGCGTACCGAGTAATATTTATGATGAATACATGAATCATATTCTGAAAAATACATATATTCTGCCGATTCATTCTGATCCGGTGAGGATGGATGGGGATAATGATGGGTATGAAGATTCATATGATATGAAACCTCTTAATAGATATAATAATGGTAAAGTAATGCATATTTTTTCAAAAGAAAACATGGCATTATATGATAGGTATTTAAAAAATAAATATAATAGAGGACTTTTTTCGGATGGTGAAATTGTGATTTGTATGGAACTCAATGAAAAAATTACATTATTACAGCAATGTCTGGAATATTTGGGATATCTGAAAATGAAAAATGAAAAAGGTGAAAATATTTCATATGGTAATTTTGGTGGAGCAACGAGGTGTGCCTTGCAGTTATATCAATTAAATCATGGATTTGATCCTATAAAGTATGGAGAAAGAGAAATTGATATAAATACATATTCAGATTTGGTGAACAATGCTATAAATCATGGTTTTAAACAAAGCACTATAGGTATAACAGATAAAGAGAAGATATATTTAGAATATGTTGATAATTATCAGTTAAATAAAAAGTATTATGCAGAGAGACAAGTAATTCAACCGCCTTTATGTTCTGAATATGTTAATGCAGGAATTACGGTAACTGAACGTTTTATAGAAGGTGATATACAAAGGAAAAAAGAGCAAAAACAATTTGAAGATTATTATATTTATAATTATACAAATTTGTTAGAAAAAATTTTGTATTATGGGGCATTGGAATTTCATCAAAAACATTATATATGTGGCCAAAAATATGATTCTCAGAAAAATCAGATACAATACGAGGATTCAGAGTTATGTTGCGAAAGAGAGGGGAATCATTACGAGTGGGTTGCATTGTCTGTAAAAAATAATGCAAAATATGATATAAAAGTTAAAGAAAGATGGGATGACTGGATGCGATTTTTAGGGGAGGATATCAGTTACTTTGGTTCTCGTTTTCAATTTTTATTTTATGGTTATGTGATTGATGCGGAAGGATATGGAAATTTTTTGTATGGAATGGTGGGTAATGCAGGCGGTTATAGTGAAAAGGAACTTATAAACTTTGGAAGTCTTTATTCCTTTGCAACTACCTTATCATTTGATAATAAGGAAGATGCAACAAATATCGGTATTGGTTATCATATTTATGAAAGTAAGAAAAAAAAATATAAATTTCTTCATTAAAGGGATTGATATGAAAAAAAAGAAAAGAATGATATATATACTATGTGTGTTAATGCTTTTTATCCTATATGTTCAACGTTATCAACTATTAACTGCTATCAAATTTTATGTACATCAGAAAGAATTAAGGAATATTGTTAATGATGTGAAAAATGATTTTTGTGATTCAGATGCACAAGAAATAAGGGTATTTATAGAAAATGATGAAATTAAAATCAGAAAGCAATATTATGAGGCTACGGCTTTGGAGGATTGTGAAGAAGAATATAAGGTAATGGATGAAAAAGGATTTGTTCATGTGGTTACCAAAGTAAAAGGTAAAAAATATTTAGTAGAATATGAACAATATACCTTGAAGGCAGAACAAATACTATTAGAAAACCTACGGAAAGTATATGGAAAAGAAGGTAATATGCCGCAAGTAATTTTTTTGTTTGATGCTGAAGGAAGATTTGCTGCTATGTTTCCGATGACATGGCAACAAATAGAAAGTGTGGAAGAAATAAGGCAGTATATGGTTACTTATGTAGAACAGGATTTTTCCAGTGGATTTTTCCCAGAACATATGTGGACAAAGTCATGGTATCAATGTGCTCATTATATGTTTTTTAAAAATTGGTATTATTGGGTAAAAGATTTTCCATGGGGATAGAGAAGAAATATTAACGTCTCTAAAGGGATTATAGACTGGACGTGTTATAATCTTGTAAAGTTATAGTAGTTTTATGAGATTGCGGTGTAAAGTTTATGATTAAGAGAGGAGATGACGGAAAATAAGAGGGAATCTCTTAATGCGGAAGAAAATATAGGCATGGAAAGCACAGGGGAAGAGCTTGTCCCCAATATATCTTCAGCAGATTCAGAGTTAAAAGATGAAATATTTGACAGCCTGATGCAGGCATTGTATCCACCAATGCTCCTGATGTTGGAGGAAAATGCGGACGGGGAACCGGAAATGATAAAGGATGACCGCCCGATTGATATTGTGTATATTCTTCAGACGGAAGGAAATGACAAAGGATTTATAGGGAACACGTGGTTATTTCCAGGGGTGTGGACACGAATACTGGAAGAAAGTTATAGTAACATGAGGGTGTGTATCCTGGAACAGCGCAAGGATGGAGTATATGGGAATGGGGTGAAAAACAACATCCTTTGGCATGATGACATGGAAGAACTTCAGAATTATCTTCCCCAAATAGAGTACAAGTACATACCGGATGTGGTATCACGAGGAGGCGCCCATGCCCTGATACTGAGTGAAACAATGGGATTCCGTGAGGAGAGTGCAAAGTTTGTGGTGGAGATTCCGGCAGGAGTTATGGAAATGAGCCCAAGTAACTTCGCAAACTATATGCTAACGATGTTCCATTATGGCATTAATTATTCGGAGGTGCATGACTGTGACAAAGCGTATGCTGGATACACGTACTTTATGGAAAAGCAGATTAACCTTACAGGTGGAAAATTATTCAGTCTGGAAACAAGCACGTCAGGAATGATAGATGATTTTCCTGATCATGTTAGAGAGTGCATGAGCCGGCGTGCAGTACCGCAGACGAAATTTGGAGCCATTGTGGCAACAGGATATGAGACAATAACTCTTTTGAAACCATTAAGTATTTGGGGAGAATCCGACACGGATAATGATGGACTGACGGACTGGGAAGAGGTTAATACGGATTTACTGCTTTGGAGAACCGATGGAAGTATTCAGCTTCCTACGTTGGAATTTTGTATTGAAAACTTCTGTGAGGATTCTTATGTGGTGAGCGGACTGAACCGGTTTAAGGAAGAAATTCTGACAGGGGCATCAGGAGTACCAACAAATACGTATGATGAGTTTATTGCGAGCAGGTTGAAGAGTATAAGGATTTTGCCGATTCATTCCAATCCGGTTGCCGAGGATAGTGATGGGGATCTGGTCAGCGATTTTGAGGAGTGGAGCATTGGAACCAAAAGACTTGTGGAAGACACTGATTGCGATGGATTGTCCGATGGATTTGAACTGGCAAGATGGATGGATCCGTTTACTGCAGATGGAGATGGTGATGGACGCAATGATAAGCAGGAATATCTGGCAGGAACAGATCCCTATTGTTATAATAAAGAGTGGGCGACCATGTATGGGATTTTATAAGTGGAGTTGTAGCCGGAGGTTTTTTCTCGATTGCAGATGCAAGGGATATTGTTGCAAATCTGATATATGAGGACTACGTGTTTGCAGGATTGAATTTTGTCGGATTTGCTCCAATACTGGGTGACATGGGAAAAGCAACGGCCAGTTTGGGAAAATATATATTAAAGAATATTGATGAACTGGCAAAGGTAAGCGAAGTATTTTCTTTTATCAACAGGCATTTTCCAGATTTAGCAATCGCCATGGGAAAGAGCGATGAGGTTATTGAAGCGGTAAAGAGCATATCCAAGACAGATAGTATTAAACTGACAAAGGAGCAGGCAAAGGTACTGATAGAGACAATTGATGCCGCAGGACTTTCTGGATATCTATTAAAATCCGGTTCAAATCTGGATATCAAGTATGTAAAGGAGTTTTCGGAAAATGTGTGGGATTTTCCACCGGTTGTCAGAGGGAGAGAGATTGATAATATTCTCAATCAAAATTTACCTGAAGGGTTAGGAAAAAATTTCCCTGTGGTGGACAGATTATCCGGGGAAATGTTAATTAGTACAAAAAGTCTGGATTTGGGATTGCAGAGTTATCAGAATCCGGAAAAACTAAGGAAGACGTTGGAGAAATATGCGGATAAATTGAAGAATTTTGAGGCGGATTATTTTAATCAAGAAGATTATTTTGAGTGGGGAAATACTAGGTTATATAAGAGTGAATATAACAAGAAAGCCTTGGAAATAGTTGTTCCGGATGTCATAGTTCCGGAAAAAGTATTAAATGTACTTAATGATTTTAAAAATGCCATGGAAGAAGATGGAATTGAAATATGGTATGTAATAGGAAAGTAGGTGTATCAATGAGTAAATCAATGCGTATAAGTGGATCAATATATAAGGGGGAGAATCGTATTCTGGTAGTTCCGTTAATAAAACATATTAGTGGATTATATGTTCATTCAGAAAATGTTCAGGTGATTAATGATTATGAGGACTATTTTAATATTGGGAATGCATTGTTAAGTGCAAAGAAAATTATTGAAGACAGCCCAGTATCGGAAGAGTTGCCAAAAGAAAGAGAGGCACATGCTATATGGAAATTGCATTCCAAATATAAAAGCAGACAGTCATTTTGGAAAAATAATTACCATGCTATTTTTGAATTTATGGAAAATGGAGAGTGTGATATTTTTTCTACAATGAAAATAAAAGGTGGAAATAGTGGATGTATCAAGAAAATAATCCTTCCACCTGAATCAACACCAGA
>CAMEUH010000118.1 GCA_945938055.1 uncultured Eubacteriaceae bacterium
ATGGAAAATCTGGGAACAGCACCGGCAGTGCTCACAATTGTCATAACGCAGACAGCAGTAGCTTATCTGATTGAGCTATTTGGTCTTTTTGGGAGTGAAAAAAGTTCCTTTTCATGGATGAAGGTTTTGGGACTGGTCATTGCCATCGGGGGAGTTGTGTTGTTTAATTTAAGCGGACAGTCTAAGGGGTAAAATTAGTTTATACAAGAAATGTTCCTGAACAGGGGAACCCTGGGTGTGGAAGGCTGTGTAGAAGCACTTTATGCCATAGTGAGAAAAAAAAGCTTTGCCGGAGCAGGAAAAAGATTTACTCTATCATGGCAATGTTTTGTTCAGAATCGTTCCTGTTATGGATGCAGGACTTCCTTGTCGCGGAATATTTTCCAGTCCGGAATGTAAAGAACCACAAACAGGATGATATATAAAACAATCCCTCCTAATAAATCCAGCACGGAGTGTTGTTTTAAAAACAGTGTGGACAGGCAGATTAAGATGCAGAGAATGATATTTGCAATCCGTAGTAAGCAGCTCTTTTTGAAATAACGATTTCGTTCTAATGCCACACATGCAATCAGGGAATTCAGTACATGGACACTCGGAAAAACATTTGTGGAAGTGTCTATGGTGTATAATCCGCTGATTAATCCGGTTAGAATCCCCTTTTGTTCTAACACCGGCGGGCGGAGTTTTACACAGTTAGGAAAAAACTGGCAAATGAGCATGGCAGTAGACATACCAATGATTAGTGCCAGTGCAAATCGGCGGAACTCCCCGCGTTCTGCCTTAAAGTACATGAAAATGCAAGTGATAATCATGTAAAAGAACCACAAAATATACGGAATGATGAAGATTTCACAAAAAGGAATCAAATCATCCAGAAAACAGTGTACTTCGGTATAAGTAATTGTGGTTCGGCCTTCCAGGTAGAAAAACCATGGAAGATAAATAAAAATGTACATTGCATACAGACCATGTCCGTATTTTTTGAACCCTTCCTTCATATAATTTTTTATACTCTCCTTTGTTCTCTCCTTTATTTTGTCATGATTTTCTGATTATATCATCCGGTAAATGTTTATGCAAGAGATGTTTAATTTGCAAAAAAAGGTAATTTGACTTATAATATATAAGATTGATGTAATTGTAGGCATTTTGCCTGACATTGTTAGTCATGTAAGGAGAATGGCATGAGATTAGTTTTATATGATGTAAGCAAAACGTTTGAGAATAATCACCGTGTACTGGATGGCGCATCCTATCTGTTTGAACAGGGAAAGGTATATGGAATTCTGGGAAGCAGGGGATCGGGAAAGTCGACCCTGATTAAATGCATTACGGGAGAGGATGATTTTGACTCCGGTTCCATCCAGCTTTTGGATGAGGCGGATGACAATGTGTATAATTATAACCAGATTGGTGTTACGTATCCGGTTCCTGTACTGCCAAATTTTCTTACGGGAAATGAGCTGATAAAGTTTTTCATGGATGTGAATAAGGACAAGATGAATCCGAATCTTACGCTGGATGAATGCTTTCAGTTCGTGGGACTGGAAATCGGAGACCGTTATCGTCTGATTGCAGACTGCAGTGATAGTGTAAAGTACAAGCTGCAGCTTTTGTGCGTGATTCTTGCGGATCCTTCGGTTATTATCCTGGACGAGCCGACTATACTTTATGATAATGAATTCATGCATGATTTGCGTGAAATTTTAAAGCATCTTACGGAACGTCACATTATTATTATTGCAACCAACCAGCTGCAGTCTATCCGTACGGTTTGTGATGATATTGTGGTACTTAATAACGGAACGCTGAATGAGATTACTCATGAACAGTTAAAGAATGAAGAATTTCTCCAGGCAGTTGAGGCGATGTTAAAGGAGGATGACTATGTTTAAAAAGCTCCTTTTAGAACAGGTCATATCCTTTGAAAACAGTTTTAATGCATTTATTTATTATCTGAGGGAACTGCCTTTTTTTGAAAAGCGGATTTCTTATGAAATTTTTCAGCATAATAAATTCAAGCATGTCCTGAGTATGGTAATTTTTTTCTTTGGAATATTGTTGAAATTTCTGGGAAGATTATCATATGCGGCAGGATTTTTGCTGATCCCATACATTATCTTAAAACAGTTTGTAATAGGAAATACATTCGAATATGAAGAAACGGTCATTAACATTTTTTTCATGATGAACTGTGTGTGTGGTTCGCTGGTTAATACGGTGATTCTCTCCAGTTCGGATGAGGATTACATGATGTTAAATGTATTAAGAATTAATCCCAAGGAACATTATGTAGGGGAACTTCTGTTTAAACTGATTGTGGATTTTGGGTTGTTTTTTGCAGTTCTTTGCATTTTTGACATTGGTGTCATGAACAGTCTGATACTGGTTGTCCTTATGACGGAATTCCGATGTATTGGTGAACTTTTAAGTCTTGTGATTTATTCCAGGATACCATACATTTATAAGCGGATTACCAAATTTGATGTTATCGTGATTCTGGTCTGCGTGTATTTTGCCTATGTGAACCCTTATATGCGCGGGAAAATGGTAAGCGTGGATGCGTTTGCATTTAATCCGGTTCTTTTGGGAGTGATTGGACTTCTGGGAGTGATTTCCCTGGTGGTGTTGTGTACGTACCGTCATTATCCGAGACTTGCAAGAAAACGTGTAAAGCGTGTGGATGCTGAGTATGCAGAGGAGATTCAGGCACGTTCCAGAATCCGGGAAGTTGAGGCAAAGCAGAATGTTACCGGAACGGCAGCGCTTTGTACGAACAGGCATGAAAAGAAAACAGGATATTCCTATCTGAATCATATTTTCTTTGACCGGAACAAAAAGCTTTTGCTAAAATCCAGAAATAAGCGTATTATATGGATTCTGTTGGCTTTTGTACTAATTTGCGGGCATGTTCTCATGGGTGGGGAGGCAGCAAAGGAAAATGTATGGAATATTCTGAAGGGAATGGATACGGTGTGGTTTCTTCTCATGTATCTTTTATCCTGTTCCCATCGGATGTGCAGGGCAATCTTTTATAATTGCGATAAGGACTTGATGCGTTATTCTTATTATACAAAGAAAAATGCACTGATATCCAATTATTTTGTAAGATTATGGCGTTTTGTAAGGGCAGATCTTCTGACTGCAGTCATTCTGGTTTTGGAAATGGGACTGATTGCTGTACTTACCGGACATGTGGGACAAATCACGGAAATCATTCCGGAAGCCTTTGTGGTATTGCTTTTTTCCATTCTGGCAAGTATTTACCATGTGGCAATGTATCATGTACTTCAGCCATATAATGAGCAGATGAAAGTGAAATCACCGGTGTTTACCATTGCCAATGTGATGATCGGACTGATTGGCCTGATATTCTGGGAGCTTCCGCTTCATGCAGCAGGCGTGATTATAATCCAGCTGATTACCCTGGCAGTACTGATTCCTTTTTCGTATATTCTGATTAAAGAATTTGGTCCGGAAAATTTTTATGTAAAATAGTAAAAAAAGTGTTGACAATTGATGGTAAATAATAATATAATGTCAAAGCAGTCACAAATTGACTGCGAATGGGGTCTTAGCTCAGCTGGGAGAGCATCTGCCTTACAAGCAGAGGGTCACAGGTTCGAGCCCTGTAGGCCCCACTTCGTTTGAATGGACCATTTTGGTTTTGTTCAGACGAATCTGGCGAGATAGCTCAGTTGGCTAGAGCACTTGGTTCATACCCAAGGTGTCGGGGGTTCGAATCCCTTTCTCGCTACTGGAGTACGAAGGGCATGTATTATTTCGGTAATACATGCCTTTTTTGGTTTTATGAGTTGTTTTCAGGGAAGGGAGAAAGAACATGAGAATAGGAACAGGATATGATGTACACAGACTGGAAGAGGGAAGAAAACTGATTCTTGGTGGTGTGGAGATTCCTTATGAAAAGGGGCTTCTGGGTCATTCTGATGCGGATGTGATTGTTCATGCCATCATGGATGCACTTCTGGGTGCACTTGCATTAGGGGATATTGGAAAACATTTCCCGGACACAGACCCGAAATATGAGGGATGTTCCAGTATTGAACTGTTAAAGGAAGTAGGAGCACTGATTGAAAAGGAACGTTATGTCATTTCCAACATTGACAGTACCATTATTGCTCAAAAACCAAAGCTGTCCGGCTATATGGAGCAGATTCGCAAGAATATAGCGGATGCCCTTGGCATAAAGTTAAATCAAGTAAGTGTAAAGGCGACGACAGAAGAGAAGCTTGGATTTACCGGACGAGGAGAAGGCATTTCCTCACAGGCAGTTGTTCTGTTAATGCCAGTTGAAAATTATGTCTATGATGATATAATGAATGAGGGCAGAAACTGTGCGGGGTGCCGTGGGTGTTCCAGAAAATAATCTTAAGGAGCGGTCATGGGATTTGTTCAATATGTGAAAGAAGAGATTGAAGTAATCCGAGAGAGAGACCCTGCCATTAAGTCAGACTGGGAAGTGTTTCTGTATCCCAGCTTTAAGGCAATTTTAAGATACCGAATCGCACATAAATTATATGTTAAAAAACATTATTTTCTTGCCCGTTTTCTATCGCAGAGAACGGTAAGAAAGACGGGAATTGAAATTCATCCCGGAGCAGTCATTGGCAAGGGACTTTTTATTGACCATGGACATGGCGTGGTGATTGGTGAAACGGCGGTAATCGGGAATAATGTCACCCTGTATCAGGGAGTCACGCTTGGCGGAACCGGTAAGGAACAGGGAAAGCGCCATCCCACGGTAGGTGATAACGTGATGGTGTGCGCCGGAGCTAAGGTGCTGGGGTCCTTTACCATTGGGGAAAACTCCAAGATTGGAGCAGGTTCCGTGGTGCTTAAGGAAGTGCCGCCAAACTGTACCGTGGTAGGTGTTCCCGGACGTATTGTTAAGCAGGACAACATACGGATTCCGCGGGAGGATCTGGATCAGGTCAATCTGCCCGACCCGGTAAAAAATGAAATTGAAATGCTGAAAAAGGCTATTTCTACGATACAACAACAAAATGGAGGATACTATGAAGATATTTAACACTCTGACAAGAAATGTGGAAGAATTTGTTCCAAATGTGGAAGGCAAGGTTTCCATGTATACGTGTGGACCGACCGTATATCATTTTGCGCATATTGGCAATCTTAGAAGCTATATCATGGAGGATGTTCTGGAAAAAACATTCCGCTATCTTGGGTATGACGTAAAACGTGTCATGAATATTACCGATGTGGGTCATCTTTCCAGTGATGCCGATACCGGAGAGGATAAGATGCTTAAAGGTGCACGTCGTGAGCATAAGACTGTCATGGAAATTGCAAAGTATTACACGGATGCGTTTTTTGCAGACTGTGAGAAATTAAACATCAAACGTCCGGATGTGGTGGAACCGGCGACTAACTGCATTTCGGAATTTATTCACATGATTGAAGTACTTCTTCAGAAGGGCTATGCATACCAGGCCGGTGAGAATATTTACTTTGATACGTCAAAGCTTAAGGATTATTACGTTTTTTCCAGCCAGAGTGAGAAGGAACTTATGGTGGGCGTGCGTGATGATGTGGAAGAGGATACGAATAAAAGAAATAAGAGTGATTTTGTTCTCTGGTTTACAAAGTCTAAATTTGACAATCAGGAATTAAAGTGGGAAAGTCCATGGGGCGTTGGTTATCCGGGCTGGCATATTGAGTGCTCCTGCATCAGCATGAAGCATCTGGGCGAATTCATGGATATTCACTGTGGCGGCGTGGATAACATTTTTCCGCATCATACCAATGAGATTGCACAGAGTGAGGCATATGTCGGGCATAAGTGGTGCAACTACTGGTTCCATGTGCATCATTTAAATGATAAATCCGGTAAAATGAGTAAGTCCAAGGGGGAATTCCTGACCGTTTCCCTGTTGACAGAAAAAGGATATCATCCTCTGGTATATCGAATGTTCTGTCTGCAGTCCCATTATAGAAAACCGTTGGAATTTTCTTATGAGGTCATGGATAATGTAGCAGCGGCTTATCAGAAGCTGGTTAAGAAAATTGCGGAATTAAAGGATGAAGGAAGTATTGATGAAACTGGCTTTGCAGAGTATGATGCAAAATTTAAGGATGCCATTGGAAATGACCTGAATACCTCCATGGCAATTACCGTTGTTTATGATGTGCTTCGTTCCGGACTGAATGATAAGACAAAACGTGCTTTGATTGAAAGTTTTGACAAGGTATTATCACTTGACCTTCTGAACGCACCGGTGGAAGAAGAGGAAGTTGATGAGGAACTGACACAGTATGTTCTTGCCAGAATCGAAGAAAGAAAGGAAGCTAAGAAGGAAAAGAACTTCCAGAGAGCGGATGAAATCCGTAATGAGCTCCTTTCAAAAGGCATTGCCATAGAAGATACCAGGGAAGGTGTACGTTGGAGAAAGTTGTCATGAGTGATTTGATTCAGGTAATGGAAAAAGAGCTTGGGTTAAAGCCGGTGGATATTCGAACCTATTCACCGCTTACCCTTGCTTATATCGGGGACGGGGTTTTTGATCTGATTATCCGTTCTTATGTGGTGAATCAGGGAAATATTCAGGTGAATAAGATGCACCGTCATACCAGTACCATTGTGAAGGCACAGGCGCAGGCAAGGATGGCAAAAGCATTGGAAGAACATATGACTGCAGACGAGGCAGCCGTTTATAAACGGGGAAGAAATGCCAAATCCCATACCATGGCAAAAAATGCCTCGGTGGAAGATTACCGGAAAGCAACGGGATTTGAAGCATTAATTGGCTATTTATACCTTTTAGGGAAGAATGAAAGACTGATGGAGCTGGTTCGGCTTTCATTGGTGGAAATTGGAGAGATAACATAGTGCGTTACGAAGAATTTACCATTGAGGGAAGAAATGCTGTCATTGAGGCATTCCGTTCCGGAAAAACAATTGACAAGGTTTTTATTCAGGATGGCTGTCAGGACGGACCGGTCAGGACCATAGCAAGGGAAGCCAAGAAGGCAGGATGTATTATTAATTATGTGGAAAAGGAACGTCTGGATAATATGTCCAAGACGGGAAAACACCAGGGCGTGATTGCATATGCGGCTGCATATGAGTATGCTGAGGTCTCGGATATTTTACAGGCAGCAAGGGATAAGGGAGAAGACCCGTTTGTTTTTGTGCTGGATGAAATTGAAGACCCCCATAATCTGGGAGCGATTATCCGTACGGCCAATCTGTGTGGGGCACATGGGGTGATTATTCCAAAACGTCGCGCGGCAGGACTCACGGCTACGGTGTTAAAGACATCTGCCGGTGCATTAAACTATACGCCGGTAGCAAAAGTTACCAACATCGCAGCAACCATTGAAGAATTAAAAAAAGAAGGAATGTGGTTTGTCTGCGGGGACATGGGAGGAGAACTCATGTACCGGCTGAATTTAACGGGGCCAATCGGTCTTGTAATTGGAAATGAAGGAAATGGTGTCAGCCGTCTTGTGAAAGAAAAATGTGACAT
>CAMEUH010000119.1 GCA_945938055.1 uncultured Eubacteriaceae bacterium
GTACCCGGTCCTCCCGTAATAACCAGCAATCCATTTTCAGCGGCTTCTCGGACAGCACTCTGCTGCATGGAATCCAGTTCAATCCTAAGTTCCCTTTCGATATTTCGTATGCAGGAATTCAGCTCTTTTTCTGGCACATCATATTTAATGTTCAATTCCTTCAGCCGGTCTGCCACCTTAAGTTCTGTATAATAATAAACGGAAGCATAAATTACCCGTGTGCCGTCTACATCTTTTAATACAATCTTTTTATCCATGGCAAGATCCAGAATATGCTTTTCAAAATCTTCTGCCCCAATACCAAGAAGTTCTCCCGCACTTTGAATCAGCTCATCCTGCGGAAGATAAACATGACCATTATTTACTGACTGTAAAAGGACATACATGATGCCGCTTCGAATCCGGTATTCCGAATTTTCCCGAATTCCGGCACGTGCTGCAATTTCATCTGCAATCTTAAAACCAATGCCTGAAATATCATCTGCCAGTCGATATGGATTTTCTTTAATGATTGTATACATGGATGGTCCATACTGACCATAGATTTTTGCCGCCATGTTCATGGATACGCCCAGTTCCTGTAAGAACATCATCGCCTTACGCATATCACGTTTCTCCATCATCTGGCTTGCAATTTCAAGAGCCTTCTTTTCGCTAATGCCCTTTACTTTGGATAATTGCTCTGGTTCTTCCTCAATGATACGAAATGTATCGGAACCGAATTTTTTAACAATCCTTGATGCAAGTGCCTCTCCAATTCCCTTAATGGCACCGGATCCAAGATACCTTTCCATGGATATTTCATCGGCAGGAGCTTTCATTTCATATGTCTTAATTTGAATCTGCTCTCCATATCCAGGATGAACGGTCTCATTTCCGGTAAGTTCAATATACTCTCCTTCATTAATAAACTGAAAGGTACCGACACAAGTATGGTGTTCTCCGTCAGCAACAACTTCGAACACCGTATAACCATTTTCCTCATTACGAAATATTATATTATCAATAAAACCTTCTATCGTAATCATGTCACTATAACTCGTAATTTCTCTTCATCTGCTCATAAAGCATCTTGGCAAGTCCCAGTCCCTCGCCATCATTTGCAGCGCTTTTTGCATAATTCGCCATCATTTCATCCTGATAATACTCCATCATGGTCTTGGATGAAGCTGACTCATATTCATGCTCCGGCACCATTTTCTGCATGGATTTGAATACCTGTTCCAAGAAATAAGATTCAAACTCCTTGCAGACTCCCATCAATTCGTCATCTGTTGCCGTGCTTAAATCCTTGGATAACGTATCCGAAAGCTTATCTGCCGTCGTATCCTTCGTCTGATATGTATTATAAAGATTCATCGCATTATCGATTGAAATACCCATAGAAAACCTCCGCTTTCATGAATCACTATTATTTCTTAAGATTATTTGCCGTCTGCATCATCTCATCTGACGTGGTAATGGCCTTAGAGTTCAGCTCATAAGCTCTCTGTGCCACAATCAGGTTAACCATCTCATCTGCCACCTGAACATTGGAACGTTCCAAATATCCCTGTTTTACATTACTCTTTTTCAGATTGGTATATTCTGACTCATTCATCGCAACACCAGATGCTTCTGTTTCCAGATACATACTATTGGAAGTCTTTTTCAGTCCTGATGGATTAGAAAACTGGAAAAGTGCAATTTTAACACCTGTCTTTACCGGATTATTCTTCTCATCCGGAAGGCACACTTCTCCGTCTGAATCAATGGTAATATCTTCTGAGGATAAGCCCTCTTCAAAATAAATCGGATTCCCATTTGAATCAAGTACTGCAAGACCTTCTGAATTTGTCAGCATATGCCCGCCTTCCGGAGAAACTGCCAGATAAAAATTACCGTTTCTTGTATATGCCATTTCACCATCCAGCGTCCTTAACGTAAAGAAACCCTCGCCATCGATGGCAAAATCAAACTGGCTATCAGTTGGCTGAAATGCACCCTGGGTAAAATGAGATGTCACGGACGAATTCCGGACACCCAGTCCTACCTGTGCACCAATCGGCTTATTTTCTCCATTGGCACTGGTTGTCTTGGACACCATCTCCTGGTACAGCAGCGACTTAAACTCGGCTGTCTCTGTCTTATATCCAACCGTATTAACATTGGATAAGTTATTTGCTATTGTATCTACATTGTTCTGCTGTGCAATCATTCCTGACGCCGCAGTCCATAATGATCTCATCATATTATCTGCCTCCTATCCGCTCACTAAAGCTTTCCAAGAGTAACTACCTGACCCAGAATGTCGTCCATGGAGGTTTCAACCTTCTGTGCCGCCTCATACGAACGCTGAATGGTAATGAGATTTACCATCTCTTCCACGACCTGTACATTGGACATTTCCAGGTAGCCCTGATTAATCTGACCCGAAGCATCCTTTTCTACCGCTCCGTCAACCGTCCGGTACATATTTTCGCCAAATTTCTCCAGATAATTATAATCCTCAAAATCTGTAATCTTAATCTGATCCAGAAGTTCATTTCCATTATAAATATTTCCCAATGCATCAATGGTAATCTCTGCATCTGTCGGCAGTATCACAGGACCATTCTCCCCCTGTACAAAATCTCCATCCTTCGTAACCAGATAGCCTTCCTTTGTCAGGGTAAATGAGCCATCCCTTGTATACATGATGGATTCCTGACCATTCTTATTCGTATAAGACATATTAAAAAATCCATCTCCCGAAATCGCAAGGTCAAACGCTTCTCCCGTTTCACGGAATGAGCCCTGCCCGTAATTCGTATAAGTCTCACCAATCTTCACGCCAAGACTCATGTTGCCAATGCCTCTCCGGATATAATTCTCCGAGGCATCATTAATTTTAATTGTCAGGCACTCATCGAATGCCTGAGACGTTGAACCTTCCTTCTTAAAACCAACCGTGGATGCATTTGCAAGATTATTTGTTGTTACATCCATTCTTCGCTGCTGATTAAGCATACCGGTATACGCCGTATAAAGTCCTCTAACCATTCCACTTCACCTCTTGTCATGCCATCTCAGCATCCCTGCCTTGCCATGCGGAACGTCATGTTCCGTAAGTTACCTGTTACTCATTAAAAATCCTTATGCTCACTCAGGAATTCCACAAACTTTCCTGTACCAATGGCAACTGCCGTCATCGGGTCATCTGCTACCATGGTTGTAATTCCTGTCTTTGCCTCAATCAGTTCATCTAATCCCTGAAGCATGCTTCCGCCTCCAGTCAGCACAATTCCCCTGTCTGAAATATCTGATGCAAGTTCTGGCGGAGTCTTTTCCAACACACTATGAACTGCTTCCACAATCTGGGAAGTTGTCTCGCGAAGCGCCTCTTCTGTCTCCTCAGAAGTAACCGTAACCGTCTTTGGAAGACCGGTAACAAGATTACGTCCCCGGACATCCATGGTCAGCACTTCTGCTCTTGGATATGCACAGCCCACTTTAATCTTAATATCTTCTGCCGTACGTTCACCAATTAAAAGATTATGCTTCTTACGCATGAAACGTACAATCGCTTCATCAAAATCATCTCCGGCAATCTTGATGGATGTACTGACTACGGTTCCTCCAAGAGAAATAACTGCAATATCCGATGTACCACCACCAATATCCACAATCATGTTGCCGCAAGGTCTTGCAATGTCAATCCCCGCACCAATGGCTGCTGCAATTGGTTCTTCTATGATGGCAACTTCTCTTGCTCCTGCATTATAAGTTGCATCCTCAACCGCCTTCTTCTCAACCTCTGTTACACCACTTGGCACACAAACACTGATTCTAGGCTTCTTAAGGGTTCTTCTTCCCAATGCCTTCGTAATGAAATACTTAAGCATCTTCTCGGTAACCGTATAATCCGAGATAACCCCTTGTCTCAACGGTCTGACCGCCACAATATTACCCGGTGTTCTACCAAGCATCAGACGTGCCTCTTCACCAATTGCCTTAATTCTGTTGGTATCCCTGTCAAAAGCCACAACGGATGGCTCCTTAAGTACGACACCCTTGCCCCTTATATATACAAGAATGCTGGCAGTCCCAAGATCTATTCCAATATCTGCTGTAAGCATTTTATGATCCCCTTTCTAAAAAAACAAATCATCTATAATGTTTCATAAAGTTCATGATAAAATAAATTGCATATTTCGTCTAAATACCATTATATACAAAAAATATAATTTTAAAAGGGGAAATTTTATTTTTTTAGAGAAAACTAGTTCTCTGGAAAGAATATCGGATATTTTATAGAGAATCTTTAGAGTTCTTTCACTGCCGGAATATAAATCAATATTCCAGCAATGAAAAATTCGTATCTGCTGCAAAATGCGCCACATTATAAAGCACCAGTATATCCGTGACCTGATAATTCTCAAGCACCTGGCTGATAGGCATTTTCAGATACCGAAGGTCAATTACCACCGTACGTGCATAATGATTTGCCACAAAAGGAACAAAACAATGTGCATAAGAGTCTTTTATAATAAGTAAGGTATCTCCATCCGAACGTCCTCCTACGGTCTTTATATCCACCACCGAATGATTGCCATCCAGAAATACACTATATTTATCCTTTGTCGAAAGATGTTCCCGTGCATACAGGGATTCCATCTTTTTGGCACCCATGTCAAAATCAATTTCATAACGAATGTCATCTTTTATTTCATACAGATACAGCTCGTCTGCCCTTTTGGCAACGTTTACCTTGGAGTAAATCGTTCCAAGAAAGTCATTTGCTGCCAGTGATACTTCAAAATCCTCCCGCCCATACGGTGTCACCTGCAGCATCTCTGCCCACTTCTGGTATGCAAGAAATGCTCCCCACGTCGTCCAGTGATGATCCGTCCGGTAGTAAATATCCTCATCCGCATGTTCCCTCAAAACCGTTCTCTCATCCACAAAGATGCCCTGCATGGTATCATTCATATACTCAATGTATCTGTTCTGGTCAAAACTCTCTGCATGTGCCGGAAGTTTCTGAGTCAGAACCGCCACTGCTGTCGGCACAATCATCATGGAAACATGTTCTTTCCCCAAACGTTCTGTCTCCTTGTTAAGAAATGCCACCATCCGGTCTGCATTAGCATACGCCTTTACTTCATCAATGTCATTCTGCATTTCAATCAGATAGTCATCTTTCCCGATATAAACTCCATTAATGTCTTTCTTCCCCAATACCAGTTCCGTCATGGTTTTTACCGCTATCCAGCGGTCTCTTCCAATGAACTGATCCGTTATATATTCCTCATAATCCGTTGCAAAATCACCTTTAAAAAAGCTGTCCACGGACAATTCAGGTTTTTGCGCCAGATACCGGTTCTCTGAAGGTGAAAACACACGGTCTTTCTTTAACAGACCTGCCACCGTAAAAAGCGCAATCAAAATGAGAAAAATCACAACCGTCAGAATGGTATTCAGTTTTTCCTTGATTTTCTTAAATAAATTCTCTTTTTCCATGGTCTTTCCTTAAAATCGAAAATATAAAAATGGATTATAAGATGCATCCACAATAAACGCTACTGATAATATCAAAATTGCCGCCAGAAGTACATTCGAAACGACAGCCGTCGCAATCGACTCTCTTCCCCATTTTCCAATTAGGATTCCTGTAAGCTTTTTAGGAAGCTCTGTACAACCAATCATCAGAATAATCAGAATCATTCCGTAACTGCCTAAAATATAAAGTGCTTTTTCATCAATGATTCCGGAAACTGCCATACCAAACATCCTTCCTATATATGCAGCACCTTCCTTCATCGAATCGAATGCAAAAATCATCCAGCTGATAAGCACTAAAAACATGGTATAAACATTCTGTGCCCATCCCGGCAGCTTCTCCAGAAACTTTAAAAGCCAGAGCTTTTCCACCACAAGAAGCACTCCAAAATAGATTCCCCACATCATAAAATTCCAGCTTGCCCCATGCCAGATACCTGTTAACGCCCAGACAAACAAAATGTTACGAATCTGCTTTGCCTTACCGCATCGATTGCCTCCTAATGGAATATACACATATTCCTTAAACCATGTCCCTAAGGAAATATGCCACCTACGCCAAAATTCCGTGATACTTCTTGATTCATACGGATAATTAAAATTCTCATTAAACCGGAAACCAAACATGGCGCCAAGTCCAATTGCCATGTCGGAATATCCTGAAAAGTCAAAATAAATCTGGAATGCAAACGCCAGAGCACCAATCCATGCCGTCAGAACAGACAGTTCCCCGTTTTCCAAAGACAACGTTTTAATATGATCCCAGAGCAGGCCGATGTTATTTGCCAGAAGTACCTTTTTCCCCAATCCAATAACAAATCTTTGCACTCCATAAGCAAATCCTTCCCAGGTTACCCGGCGATGATTCATCTGCTCGTCTACTGTCTTATATTGTACAATCGGTCCCGCAATCAGCTGTGGAAATAATGCCACATACGCCCCAAAGGAGATAATATTTTTCTGCACCCTTGCATCCCCACGATATACGTCAATTGTATACGACATGGTCTGAAAAGTATAAAAAGAAATTCCTATTGGTAGTCCCAGATTCAGATTTGCAATCTTCAGTCCAAACAAATGATTCAGATTATTAATCAGGAAATCGGAATATTTAAAAAAACACAATAATGCCAGATTAATCACAACAGAGGATGCCACCACCATCCGTGCCCTTTTCATCTTGCCCTTGTCTTTGAAATGCTGGACCAGTAGTCCATGCGTATAATCAACTACTGTTGAAAATAGCATCAAAACTACATAAACAGGTTCTCCCCATGCATAGAAAATCAGACTCATCAAAAACAGCACCAGGTTTTTTAATTTCCCTGGTGCTATAAAATATAGCAGTAATACAATTGGCAAAAAACGAAATAAAAACAACAGACTGCTAAAAACCATTTTTCCGTTCCTCTTTCATTTCCTCAAATCTCATCCAGATGAGAGATTATTTTGCTAGCACATTCTTAATTGCTTCAACTGCAATCTCGTTCTGTTCATTAATGACATCCATTTCAAGCTTTGCAAGTTCGTCATCCGTAAGTTTCTTGCCTGCTTCCTCAGCAGCTGCCACTGCATTGCTTCCTTCTCCTGCACCAAACTGAACAAAAACAACATAATTACCAAATACGTGAATCTGCGAACACTGTATTTTGGTAAGATTCATCGGGTACTGCATCAAATCATTAATATTTCTGTCCCTAAACTGGTTTAATTTCTCTTCTACAGCTTCCACTTTACCCTCAGCTGCCTTTATTACAATGAAAGTATCCACATTGACATTAATCATTGGAACCTTGTAAAGAAATTCCTCATACATATCTGAAGTAATTTCCAGGCTTTCCAGGGATTCCATTTCTGCCTGCGGCCAGTAGTTTTCACCAAGTGCCTGCATTACAGCAGCTTCTATGTCTGCAACTGCAACATCATTCTTATAGCCGCCATTCTGTTCTGTCCCGGAAGATGTTTCCTGTCCGATTGTTGTTGCATTTTCA
>CAMEUH010000120.1 GCA_945938055.1 uncultured Eubacteriaceae bacterium
CCTGAAAAGATTCGGATGTCACCATCACTGCAAAAAGTGAACCTCCAAAGGTCACCAGCATGGACGGAATGTGAATAAAATTTAAAATGGTTCCCAGCCCGCCATTGGTTGCAATTCCGCATAAAATTGTTAAAAGACACAGGATAAATCCGGATGCTGCTGTTATGTTCCAATGCTTCATAATATCATCCCTTAGATTTCACTGATGATTCTGGTAAGAGCCTCACGGTTTTCCAGTTTCATTTTATCCAGAATATGGGTAACATGCTTTTTTACAGTTGTCTCCGTAATAAAGAGTTCTTTTCCAATTTCCTTATTGGACATCCCCTGGCTAACCAGTCTTGCAACTTCTGCTTCCCGGTCTGTAAGACCGAAAGAACGAAGACGATAGTAAATGCGTTGTCCCATATCTTCATTCTGTATTGTTTCATCTGCTTCATTTTCATCCATGTAAGAAATGATCCGGTTATGAATGATTACCTTAAGCGGCATGAAAATCATAGAAAAAAACAGGGCATACAACATACTAACCACAATCATGGCACAGCGCGGTCCCAGTTCGCTTAAGGAGGATAATTCATGGAGAATAATCAGACAATCCAGTAAAGCCATCAGACCTCCGGTCAGAAACAACATTTTAATTCCCAGATTTATGGTTTCTTCTGCTCTTTTTAATTCAATCAGGGAATAAGATTTTGTTCGGGAAAATCCTATTCGAAAAGCGTTCATCAAATCTTTTCCAGTTCCTGTTCCCAAGATGGTTGGAATCAGAATCAAAAACAGTAACAAAAGAGTTGGAAGATCAAACAGATATGCCGGCTGACATTGGGCAAACGCCATTGTCAGAACAACAAATAAAATATTTACAATTATGATAAGATACATTTTCCTCATCCTTTCCAAATTATTAATTGATCCGTACATCTGTATCGTAGCATTTTTACAACAGAATTTCCATTCTGCCAAGTAAAAAAGAGGTAGTATTTTTCTACTACCTCGTCTTAAAAAATGCGTAAAACAAATATCATATTTCTACTACTTCGATTCCAAACATGTTTTTTAAAATGGTTCTGCCGGAATTTGTTTTAAATATCTTCTGATATGCATTTAAAATTGCTTCCGGGGAAGCATTGTCTTCATAAAGATTCACGATAAAATCTGCCTCTACAAGAATCTGATAGTCCATTCCGTCAATTTCTGTATAGGTATGATGATGCCCAACAAGAAAACAGACACGTTCTGTCACATCCGGAGAATATCCAAGCTCATTAAGCATTTGACGTGCAACAGGAGGTCCTTCCAGTTCCTGATATTTACCCATGCAGCTTTTGTACTTTTCTTCACTAACCTTAATGCCGATGTCATGAACAATTGCAGCGGTTTCCAGTACGAATAGCTGCTCTTTTGTCAGCTTTTCCAGAAGACCAATCGTGCGTGAAAAATCATGTACCTTCATGAAATGCTGGATACGTCTTGGATCGTTACTGTAATATCGAATCATTTCACAGATTAATTGCTCCGTCATGTCAGGACTCCTTTCTGTCAGCTCCATAAACATTGGGTTAATCGACCACAATCTGACACATTCTCATGGCTTCTAAGGCATTCTGATGGCTTTCCGGTGTTACACCCGCACAACAGGAAGCATCAACCTTTACCAGAACCTCTGTATCAACAGCCTTTATAATCATCGCATTCGAAATCACACAAATGTCTGTACAAAGTCCAATCAACTCCACCTCATCATAATTCCTCTTCGCCACATAATGGGCAAGATGGGTACTGCCAAAGGTTGGCTTTTCAATGACCTTATGTGTTACCTCATAACCGGAAAGCTCAGGAATCAGCTCCCATCCGTCTGTATTTTTCACACAATGGATAATTGGAAGATTTTTTCCTTCCTGGGTATTGAGATAATTTTCCTCATGAGTATCCTTTGTGAAAATAATTTCAATACCATTTTTTTCTGCTTCTTCAATTTTGTTTACTACATTTGGCACAATTTCCTGTGCTTCTTTTGTCCCAAGGGCACCATCCACAAAATCCTTCTGCATGTCAACAACCACAAGTAATTTCTTCATGAGCATCCTCCTTATTCCCGTCTGTAATCACAAAATGAAATCTTAATTCTCTAATATCCGAAGTTTCCTAAATATCCTGTGTACTAATAAATTCACCATCTCTCCAGATTCGTTCCAAATCATAAAACAGCCTGTCTTCCTGTGAAAAGACATGCACAATAATATCACCAAAATCCATTAAAATCCAGGAAGCCGTATTGTAACCTTCTACCTGCTTTGCTTCCACGCCGGCTTGAAATAATTCTTCCTGCACATTGTCAACCAATGCCTGGACCTGATTCGTGTTGCTGCCGTTTGCAATAATAAAATAATCTGCAAGGACAGATACCTTGCTGATGTCAATAATACGAATATCTTCACCCTTTTTATCTTCTAATGCCTTTACGGCGATTCTTGCCATTTCTCTTGAATCCATAATATCCTCCTTTTATTCAACTGGTTCGAAATACTGCCGGTAATACTGAAAGGTTTTTTCTGTCATTTCATCAATGGGATTTCCTTTCTTGTGCAGATATTCCAGTGTATCTTTTAAAATCATGTAAACACAGTATTTTAAATCACGGAATGCTTCCATGCGAATTTCCTTTAAGTGTAGTGCCTTGTCCCGCCCCGGTTCAATATAATCAGCTACAAACAGAATCATTTCCAGATTGGTCATTGCCGGCTTTCCGGTAGTATGACACTGGATTGCACTTAAAATTTCCTCATCCTCAATATGATACTTCTTTTTTGCTAAAAAGGCTCCAAGCTTTGCATGTAGAAGATAAGGACTCTGATACTCAATCTCCGTAATAGGAAGATGATGTTTTTCACAACGGAGTATCTTTTCTTCATCCGGAATGCATTTGGCACAATCATGAAGAAGCCCTGCAAGATATGCACGTGAAATATCCTCTCCGAGGCTCATTGCCAGACATTCACAGGTATGTGCAACACCCATGGTATGCTGATAACGGTCCGGGGTTAACTTCTTTTTCAGATGTTTCCGGATGAGAATAAATTGTTCTTCCATTTTAATTTCCACCATTCTAATTATAATTGATAACCCGGATTTTCACTTATTTTCCGGAATTGTGTTCATACAGATGATGCTCCATAATGTACTGTATCACATTGGAATCCAGTAATTGGGGATTCACATGATCGTCTTCTGTCAGTTCATTGTCATCCAATGCTTTTCGGATATCCGTGGAACTGATGTGCATCATCGGCGTATGAATCAAGCGGATGTCTGCCTGATATTTCTGTTTTAGGTAGTCTGCCTGCTTTTGAAAATCGTCGATAGGAATATCATCACGGTTTGCAACAAGAAGAATGCATTGGCTGAATATTTTATCCGGCTGATACCAGCTTTCTATGTGAAATAAAGAATCTGCACCAATGATAAAATAAAGTTCATCTTGTGTATTTTTCTTATGGAGCTCTCTTAATGTTTCACAGGTATAAGAATATCCCTTACGGTCAATTTCCATGGAAGAAGGCTGAAAATAAGATATCCCTTTAATTGCAAGCTTCACCATGTTCATACGGTGTTCTGCTGTTACGACCTCTTCCTGCCTTTTATGTGGCGGATCGCCGGAAGGCATGAAAAGCACTTTATCCAGATGATATTGTTCATATGCCGCCTGTGCCAGCCGAATGTGTCCCAGATGTATGGGATTAAAGGTTCCACCCATAATTCCGATTAATGCCATGCCATACTCCCGTTTCTGATTCATTTCATCATCAATTTAATTATAAATTTATGCTTTCTTCTTTTCCTTTGGAAGCTCGATTTTACGGTTCTTTTCCTCTTTTGCTTCTTTATAAAGGACAATTTTCTTTCCAATCACCTGAACAACCTGGGAACGGGTACGTTCTGCAACCATCTGTGCCAGTTCGTTTGGGTCATCCATGCAGTTTTTTAATACATTAATTTTAATTAATTCCCTTTTTTCCAATGCTTCTGCGATTGCCGCTGTATTCTCCGGCGTCAGGCTGGATTTTCCCAGCTGAAAAATCGGGTCAATGTTCATTGCAAGTCCTTTTAAATAAGAACGTTGTTTACTGGTCATTTTTTTCTCCTTTACCTTTACATTAGTTTACATAAAACTTTTATGTAAACTAATGTGATATTACAAACATTTTTATTTATTCATAAAATTCAAATTCCAGATAATCAATCCGGACGGTATCGCCTTCCTCAATTCCCATTTCCTTTAACCGGTCAATGATACCGGAATCTTTTAAGAACTTCTGGAAGAAATTAAAACCTTTTTCTGATTCTAAGTTAGTATATCCCATCATGCGCTCTACTCTTGGACCAAATATTTCAAAGGCTCCATCTGCAGCACGCTCAATGCTATATGGTTCTTCCGGATTATCCAGATATTCTTCCGGAAAGTATTCCCGTTCAAAGATAACAGGCTCCGCAGGAACTGTCTGCAAAAGCTCATATACATAATATAATAGTTCCTGTACGCCCTTGCCGCTTACGGCAGAAATTGGAAATACACGGATTCCTTCTGGCTCAAAGGTCTTTTTTAAGACTTCCAGAGGACTTTCTTCAGCCTCATCATAGATTGCATCTATTTTATTTGCCGCAATCACCTGAGGACGTTTTAGCAGATCCGGATTATATGCCATCAGTTCTGCATTAATTTTCTTTATGTCATCAACAGGGTCTCTTCCTTCTGTAGATGCAGCATCTACCACATGGATTAAGACCTTGGTTCTTTCAATATGTCTTAAAAATTCATGTCCCAGACCAATTCCTTCGGATGCACCTTCAATCAGTCCTGGAATGTCAGCCATGACAAATCCCTTACTTCCATCCAGATCCACAACACCAAGATTTGGATTTATGGTAGTAAAATGATAATTGGCAATCTTTGGTCTTGCATTGGACACACGGGATAAAAGCGTAGACTTTCCTACATTTGGAAAGCCAACCAGCCCCACATCTGCAATCACTTTAAGCTCCAGACGCACCCATAGCTCTTTTGCTTCCTGACCGGGCTGGGCATACTTTGGTGCCTGCATGGTGGCTGTGGCATAATTCATGTTTCCTTTACCGCCTCTTCCACCTTTTAAAATGATTTCCCGGGTATTCTTACCGGACATGTCTGCAATGACCTTACCGGTTTCATCGTCTTTAATAACAGTTCCTTCCGGAACCTTAATGACAAGGTCTTCCCCATCCTTCCCATGACAACGTTTTTTTCCGCCTTCTTCACCGGATTGTGCCACATATTTACGCACATGACGGAAATCAGTTAATGTATTCAGACCCTTGTCTACTTCAAAGATAATGTCACCGCCTCTGCCGCCATCACCACCATCCGGTCCACCGGCAGGCACATACAGTTCTCTTCGGAAACTAACATGTCCATCGCCGCCTTTTCCGGATTTGATGAATATTTTTGCACTATCAGCAAACATGTTCACACCTCATTCTTTTTATAATTCATAAGACAAAAAGGCTCCAAACCAAAAGATTTGGAGCCATAGAAATTACTCTTCTACTGGGTAAACAGAAACCTGTTTCTTGTCTCTACCCTTTCTCTCAAACTTAACGACACCATTTACTAATGCAAATAATGTATCGTCACCACCACGACCAACATTGTTGCCTGGGTGAATCTTGGTACCGCGCTGTCTGTAAAGAATATTACCAGCTAATACATACTGACCATCAGCTCTCTTGGCACCCAATCTCTTGGATTCGGAATCTCTGCCGTTCTTTGTAGAACCAACACCCTTTTTATGAGCGAAAAACTGAAGATTCATATTCAACATGGTATTACACCTCCTCGGATAATATACGTAAATACTCAGTATTCTGAACACTTACGGCGGATAAACCAAGCCATAAGGACTTCAGTAATACGAGCGACTCTCTGCTAGGTTTGTCAGACGTTAAACAAAAATCGATTAACGCATTGTTCTCATCTTCATTAACTTCATATTCATCATCCGTAAACTGATCTATGGAATTAATGGTATTAATGACTAATGTGGATACTGCTGCACAGATAATATCCTTGCCGGAATCATCATACTCAGCATGTCCTTCTGACCGAAAGCCTACAATCTCATTTTCTTTCTTACGGATTGTAACTCTTATCATAACTTTTTACCACAAATTAAGCATTGATTTTTTCAATCTTAACTTCCGTGAATAACTGTCTGTGACCGTTCTTCTTGTGGTATCCAGTTTTTCTCTTATACTTGTAAACGATAACTTTCTTGCCTTTTCCTTCTTTCACAACGGAAGCTGTTACGGTTGCACCATCTACTGTTGGATTGCCAATCTTAGCTTCGCCGTTATTTACGAAAAGAACCTGGTCGAAAGTTACAGTCTCACCAGCGGCAACACCAAGCTTTTCAACTTTGATGACATCGCCTTCCTTAACTGTGTACTGCTTACCACCTGTTGCTATAACTGCGTACATATGGAACCTCCTACTATCATTACTCGCCAGTTTTGGTGATGCCTGCAAAATAACATTACGGGCATACTTATACCTCACTGTGCGGCACACTAGAAAATAATATCATTCGCCAATACAAATGTCAACATTTTTTTCTTAAGATTCCTTAAAAATTGCAATATCCTGATTAATCATGTCTGCAATGTTCTTCAAATTATTTGAACATTCCGAAATTTCGGATACAATGGCACTAACTTCAGAAACAGATGCAGAAGTTTCCTGTGTACTTGCTGCATTTTCCTCTGCAATGGCGGAAAGATTCTGAAGAACATCCACCACATTTACCCTGGCTTTATCCATCTGCTCCGTATGCTGTAGAATGACACCCACCGCATTAATGGAAGAATCAATGCCTGTCATAACCTGTGCAAACTTGTCATCGGTTTCTACCACATTCCTGCTCTGCTTATCCATGATTTCCTTTACATACTGCATGGTCTCTACTGCTTTATCCGAATCACTGATTAAGGAAACAATAATCTCCTCAATCTGGCGGGCAGATTCATTGGACTGTTCGGCAAGCTTCTGAATTTGTGCCGCAACTACTGCAAATCCTCTTCCCTGTTCACCGGCTCTTGCTGCTTCAATGGATGCATTCAGGGATAACAGGTTGGTTTCTTCTGCAATGGAGGTAATCAGACCGGTTGCTTCTTTGATTTTCTGGGCAGACTGGTTTGTGGTATTGGTCTGTACATAAATTTCATCAATGGATTCGGATGCCTGCTTATTAATTTCATTCAGCTTCTGTAACGTGTCTGTCGCATCCTGTCCAAGCTGTTTCATAATCTGTGCATTTCTGTTTAGATTTTCAACTTCTACCGTCGTCTTTTCAATCATGTCACCAATTTCAATGACATTTTCGGTCGCATTCTGCGTCTCGGATGCCTGTCCGGTTGCTCCCTGCGCGATGTCACCAACTGCACGCTCT
>CAMEUH010000121.1 GCA_945938055.1 uncultured Eubacteriaceae bacterium
ATCTCGTCAAATGCACTCTGCACCGGAGAGGAATATCCAACCTCTTCCGTGTTAGCAAGGGCATTTTCCTCATCCAGCATAAAATTAATAAACTTATGAGCCAGTTCCGTTTCAGTACAATCCTTGGTAATTACCATGGCATCATACCAGATATTGGTTCCCTGACCCGGCTCAAGATACGAAAGATCCGGATTTTCTGACATAATGTATGCAGCATCACCGGAATATACCACTGCCATTGCCTTATTACCGGAAATCATGTTATCAATCACATCATCCCCTGCATAAACCGGTTTCATGGTGTCTCTCTGCTCCACAAGCCATGCATATGCTTCATCAATTTCTTCCTTATTGGTTGTATTCATGGAATATCCCAACGCCTTTAATGCCACCATGAAAGAATCTCTCTCTGAATCATACATATAAATATTTCCTGCATATTTCGCATTCTTCAAAAGATCCCATCCCTGGCTTAAATCTGCTTTCTCCACAACCGTGGTATCATAGAGAATTCCTACACTTCCCCAGAAATATGGGACACTATATACATTTCCCGGGTCATAAGACTGATTTTTTACCTCTTCCATGAGATTTCCCCGATTGGAAATCAGACTCCAGTCCACCGGCTGAAGAAAATCCTCCTTAACCAGTCTCTCAATCATGTAATCTGACGGCACCAGAATGTCATATTTCTCACCGCTCATGATTTTTGTATACATGGACTCATTGGAATCAAATGTCTCATAAACCACAGTACAGTTATTTTCTTTTTCAAATTTTGTAAGAAGGCTTTTATCAATATATTCTCCTGCGTTATATACCTTTAATACCTTCTTTTCTTCTCCGGAGCATCCGGAAAGTACACTTATGGCAAGCACTGCTGCCAGAATCACGCTAACAAGCTTTTTCATTTCTTTGTTTCTCCTTCGTTTTCTTTATCATCATTGGAACAAGGTTCACAATCAGAATTGTAATAACCAGTACCAGAATTACAATGGTTGAGAGGGCATTAATCGTAGGATTAATCCTCTTTGTCATGTTATAAACGATAATGGAAATATTCTGCACTCCGTTACCCGTCACGAAATACGAAATGACAAAATCATCAAATGACATGGTAAACGATAATAAAACGCCCGCATAGATACCTTCCTTTATCATGGGAATAATGACCTTCGTCAGTGCCTGAAACGGCGTTGCCCCCAAATCCATCGCCGCATTGGCAAGATTCGGGTCTAAGCTCCTCACCTTGGGATAAACACTTGTAATGACATACGGCGTACAGAAAATAATATGCGCCAGAAGCATCGTTACATAGCCCTTGGTAATTTTCAAGGATGAAAATAATATCATCAGTCCAATTGCCGTCACAATTTCCGGATTCATGATTGGAATGTTGTTAATGTTTAAAATCCACTCCTTCACCACCTTACGGTTTTTGGACAGTCCGATTGCCGTCACCGTTCCAAGAATGGTGGAAACAATCGTCGCAATAATGGCAACGCTGACCGATACATAAACAGCCTTCATGATTTCCCCGTCTGCCAGAAGCTCCCCATACCATTTCAACGAAAATCCTGTAAACTTCGTCAGAGATTTGGAACTGTTAAAGGAAAAAACCATGGTCACCAGAATCGGCAGATAAAAAAATGCAAAGCAGATTCCAATGTAAATGTATGAAAATATTCTTGATTTCTTCATCTTATCCCTCCTCTGTCTCATCCGGGTCCATCTTCTTCATCAAATGAATCAAAAACAGAATCACAACTGCAAGAAGAAGGGATATTGCGCTGCCAAAGTTCCAGTCTCCCACGGAAATAAACTGATTTTCAATCAGATTACCAATCAGCATGTACTGTCCGCCTCCCAAAAGCTTTGGAATGACAAAGGACGATATTGCCAGAAGGAACGTCATGATAACACCATTAATGACCCCGGGAAGGGATAACTTAAATACTACCCTGAAAAAGGTCTGTACCCTGTTTGCGCCCAGGTCATACGCAGCCTCAATGAGTGACTTATCAATTTTACTTAAACTTGTATGAATCGGAATCACCATAAACGGAAGGAAATCACATACCAGTCCGACTGCCACGGCAAAATCCGTATACATCATGGTAACCGGCTCAAATCCAAGCGATACCAGAAACGAATTAATGATTCCGTTATCCGACAAAAGACTAATCCATGCATAGGTTCTTAAAAGCATGTTAATCCACATGGGAATCGTAACGACCAGAATCAATACACTCTGAACCTTTTCACTAAATCTTGCAATCATGTATGCCAGCGGATAACCCATGAAAAAGCAAATCAGTACCGTTATGAGACCGATTTTAAAGGAGCGGATAAATACGGCAAGATAAATCGGTTCTGCAATCTTGCCAAAATTATCCAGCGTAAACTGGATGTTTACCAGTGAATTTCCTCCTGTGGTAACCGAATAGAGGACAATCAAAAGGAGCGGCACCACAATCATGAGAAAGGACCATATGATATATGGTTTTACCAGATTTCTGAAATACTTCATCTGCACATCCTCCTAATAATCCATCTTGTACATGACATGAATGTCTTCCGGTCCAAAGGAAAGTCCTACTGCAAGTCCCACTTCGAAATAGTCGGTGGTATGAATCAGATAATCCCGGTACTTGGTCTGCACCACGATTTCATGATGTACCCCCTTAAATACCAGGGATTTTACCACACCGGTAATCTTTGCATTTTCCGGCTTCACAATGTCAATGTCCTCCGGCCGGAGAACAACTTCAACCTCTTCCTCATCCTTAAAACCTTTATCCACGCATTCAAACTGAAATCCATCAAACTGCACCAGACAATCCCGAAGCATGACTGCCTCAATGATGTTGGATTCTCCAATAAAGTCTGCAACAAAACGGTTTTCCGGCTCATTATAAATATCCACCGGTGTTCCAATCTGCTGAATGATTCCTTCATTCATGACCACCACCGTATCCGACATGGAAAGTGCTTCTTCCTGGTCATGGGTTACGAAAATAAACGTAATTCCAACTTCCTTTTGAATCTTTTTCAGCTCAATCTGCATTTCTTTCCGGAGTTTTGCATCCAGGGCACCAAGCGGTTCATCCAGAAGAAGAACCTTTGGCTCATTCACCAGGGCACGTGCAATGGCAACTCTCTGCTGCTGTCCGCCGGAAAGCAGGGTAACATCCCTCTTCTCAAAGCCTTCCAGTCCCACCAGTTTTAAGACCTTGCTCACTTTCTGAGCAATAATACTCTTATCCACCTTTTTAATGTTTAATCCAAATGCGACATTATCGTACACATTCAAAAATGGAAACAGGGCATATTTCTGGAATACCGTATTGACTTCACGCTTATATGGCGGAAGCTTGGATATTTCAATGCCATTGAATAACACCTGACCCTGACTTGGTTCGTCAAAGCCTGCAATAATTCTTAACGTGGTCGTCTTGCCACATCCACTTGGACCAAGAAGCGTAAGGAATTCATTTTCGTAAATGTTCAGATCAATTCCTTTCAGAACCTGCTGTTCGCCGAAATTCTTAGTCACACCTTTTAATTCGATGATTTTGTTTCCCATGGGATTCCTCCGTAAAAAATAATGCTATCGTTCTTTAAAAACTTGGCGGTGAGCTTACCCAAAGCAGCCTTGCGCCTTGTTTTGAGGTAATGTAGTGTTTATACTTCGGGATAAAGTAAAAAGATTCTCCCTTTTTGGCACGGTGTACCTTGGTGCCGATATGGATTTCCACGCTTCCGGACAGAACATATCCAAATTCCTCGCCCTCATGAGGATTATCCGGGTATGTAGCGCCGCCCTCATCGAGGGTCAGCATGATTGGCTCCATGATATTTTTCTGTGCGTTAGGAATAATCCACTCTATTTTATTTTTTAATTCGCCATCTTCTTTTTCAAAATAGTCCATTTTCTTAAAGACCACCTGATTGTCTGCCGAATCACTGAAAAACTCCTTCAAATCTGTTCCAAGACAGGTCAGGATGTCAATGATCGTTGCAATGGCTGGAGAAGTAATGTTTCGCTCCAGCTGGGATATAAAGCCCTTGGAAAGTTCTGCACGGTCTGCCAGTTCTTCCTGCGTCAGCCCCTTCATAATCCGGAGTTCTTTTACTTTCTTTCCAATGTTCATAATGCTTCTACCTCCGTCATCCACAATGCAAAGCTTGCATCACTTGGCATTCTGAGGTCACCGCGCGGCGAAACTGCAACCGAACCAACCTTCGGTCCATCCGGCAGGCAGGAACGCTTAAACTGCTGGGTGAAGAATCTCCGGTAAAAGGTTTTCAGCCATTTTAAAATGACCGCATCCTCGTATTCTCCGGAATATGCCATTCCGGCTATCCGATATATTTTGGATGGATGATACCCAAAACGAAGCATGTGATACAGGAAAAAATCATGCAGTTCATAAGGTCCCACCAAATCTTCTGTTTTCTGTGAAATCACCCCATCTTCAGGTGGCAGAAGCTCCGGACTTACCGGTGTATCCAGAATATCCAGAAGTACCCTGGTAAGTTCCTCATCCCCACAGGTATCCGCATAATAGCGCACCAGATGACGAACCAGCGTCTTTGGCACGGAAGAATTGACTCCGTACATGGACATATGGTCCCCATTATAGGTTGCCCATCCCAGAGCAAGTTCCGACATATCTCCGGTTCCGATTACCATGCCGCCGGTCTGGTTTGCAATATCCATGAGAATCTGGGTTCTTTCCCTTGCCTGTCCATTTTCATAGGTCACATCATGTTTATCCGGGTTATGTCCGATATCACGAAAATGAATGTTTACCGCTTCCTTAATATCAATCTCACGAAGTCCGGCGCCCAATTTCTTTGTAAGAAGCACCGCATTCTGATACGTTCTGTCCGTCGTTCCAAAGCACGGCATGGTAACTGCCGTAATATAGCTTCGTGACAATCCCAGCAAATCAAATGCACGTGCTGTCACAAGAAGTGCCAGTGTGGAATCCAGACCGCCCGAAATACCAAGAACCGCACTTTTACAGCCAGTATGTTCCAGACGTTTTTTAAGTCCCACGGACTGAATGGAAAGAATAGACTCACAGCGCAAATCACGCTCTGTCTGGTCACTTGGAACAAACGGTGTCTTCTCATAAGTTCTTTTTAATTCCAGTTCTTCCATGGTCATGTCAAAATCCACATAACAGTAGGAATCATCCTGCTTTACCATAAATGTTGTCATTCTCCGGCGTTCCGAAAGGATTTTCTGCAAATCCAGTTCTCCATAGAGAATTCCTGTGGTAAAACGCTTGGCTTCGCTAATAACCGTTCCATTTTCACATATCAGATTATGTCCTGCAAATACAAGATCCTGCGTGGATTCTCCTTCTCCCGCACTTGCATAAATATATCCGCAGACCAGCTTTGCCGACTGCCCCTTAACAAGGTCCTTCCGGTAGACATCCTTGCAAATCGTCTCATTACTTGCGGAACAATTTACCACCACCGTTGCTCCTGCCATGGCATGATGGATGCTTGGCGGAAGCGGGCTCCAGACATCTTCACAGATTTCTGCCCCGATACAAAGTCCCGGCACATTCTTTGCCCTTAAAATGACATTGGTTCCAAATGGAACCTTTTGTCCCAGAATTTCCACCACAACCGCTTTTTCCGGTCCCGGGTTAAAATGTCTTGCCTCATAAAATTCACTATAATTCGGAATATGTTTTTTGGGAATCAGTGCCAATATTTTTCCATCCAGAATAGCCGCTGCCACATTATATAATTTCCCAAAATACAAATATGGAAGTCCTACAAATACCAGCATGTTACTGCCCCTGGATGCTTCCGTGATTCTTGAAAGTCCTTCCATTGCCCCATCCAGCAGCGCATTCTGTAAAAACAAATCATTACATGTATAGCCGGTAATTCCAAGCTCGGGGAAAACCATGATTTTCACTTTATTTCCGGCCGCTTCTTTCATCATTTCCATCGTGACATCTGCATTATATCTGCAGTCTGCCACCTTAATCTTCGGTGTTGCTGCCGCAACCCTGATATATCCATCCTTCATAGGTTCCTCCACAAACGTTACAACAAATATGCTATCATTATATTGTGTTGCTCTATATTTTACAATAGAAAAATAAGAAAAAATGCATTTTTCAAAAAAGAATGGCTGGAAACGAAAACTCCCAGCCATTCTCACATCTTTTCAGGTTTTATTATTATGGCAATCTTACAAATGCTTAACAAAAAATTTACCAGAAATAAATTTACCGGCTCTGTCTTCCATTTGTCACATCATTCACATTGTCATTGATTGTGCCTTCGGTACCATTCATGTTTTCTCCTACATTTTCAATACCGTTACCAATATCTTCAATACCATTTCCAATGTCCGTTCCGATTTCCTCCAGAACACCTTCTGATGCATTGTTTGTTCCATTACCATTAGTGGTTCCGTTATTATTCAGATTTTCTTCTGTGCCGTTCGCTCCATTGGTGGACGTATTCTGATTAACGCCATTTTCGGAAGAAGTCTGCTCTGTCGTATTTCCGGCAGAAGATGATTCATTCTGTACATTGTTGTTTCTGCCGCATCCGGCAAGTACCATAAGGCAGAGTGCCGTTAAAACAAATAATAAACTCAATTTCTTTTTCATAATTTTGTCTCCTTTGAAAAATTTTCAATTTTCAGTACTATTATGAACATAAAATTATTTTTTATTCATTTTTCATTTTTTTCATGATGAAAACAATTTGACTATATCCGGAAAAACAGATAGAATGGGATTATGAATTTTTTAGAATACGAGGTACAAATAAAATGAGAAAAGTAATCCTGACCGGTGACAGACCCACCGGAAAATTACATATCGGACATTATGCCGGCTCCTTAAAACGCCGCGTGGAGCTCCAGAATTCCGGCCAATTCGATGACATTTTCATTATGATTGCCGATGCACAGGCACTGACTGATAACGCGGATAATCCGGAAAAGGTACGCCAGAACATTATAGAGGTTGCGCTGGATTACCTATCCTGTGGTCTCAATCCGGATATTTCCACTCTTTTTATCCAGTCACAGATTCCGGAGCTTTGTGAATTGTCCTTTTATTACATGAACCTGGTTACCGTATCAAGACTTCAGCGGAATCCTACCGTAAAATCTGAGATTCAGATGCGTAACTTTGAAACAAGCATTCCGGTTGGTTTCTTTACCTATCCAATCAGCCAGGCTGCGGATATCACCCTCTTTAAGGGAACCGTCGTTCCGGTTGGAGAAGACCAGCTTCCTATGCTGGAACAGACCAAAGAAATCGTTCGTAAGTTTAATGCCACCTATGGCGAAGTTCTGATTGAGCCGGAAATTCTGCTTCCGGATAATAAAGCCTGCTTAAGGCTTCCGGGTACAGACGGTAAAGCTAAAATGAGTAAATCCCTTGGAAACTGCATTTATCTTTCCGACCCGGAGGAT
>CAMEUH010000122.1 GCA_945938055.1 uncultured Eubacteriaceae bacterium
ACCGTTGCGCCTGCTCCGGCAAACTCCGTAAATGGTTCGTATATTCCAAGTGCTCCGAGAACTGCACCGCAACATACCAGAATCACCATGATTCTTCCCGGCATCAGTCTTGTCTTTTCCATCAGAATCTGTACTGCCACACAGATTAGTCCTCCAACAATAAATGCATTTAAATAGTCCATGCTGCCTCCTTATACACTTTCCAGAATAATGCCATGTGCAATTCCGGGAACGGATTTTCCTTCATTAAAACTAACCGTGGACAGCATTGCCCCCGTAGGAATAAAAAGTACCCGTTTCCATCGATTTTTTTCCAGCTGTTTTAGAATATAACTGCACAATACTACAGCAGAGCATCCACATCCGCTACCACCCGAATGTGTATCCTGCGTATGGTTATCATAGATTTCCAGTCCACAGTCCATGTGATTTTTCGAAAGATCATAACCTTTGTCCTTCAAAAGTTCCAAAAGAATCGTCCTTCCGACTTCTCCCAAATCTCCCGTGATAATCATGTCATAATACGTTTCATTCACATTGAAATCCATGAAATTGGCATAAATCAAATCCGCTGCTGCCGGTGCCATGCAGGCTCCCATGTTCATACTGTCCTTCACCCCGTAATCCACCACTTTTCCCGTGGTAATCCCGGCAATCCGCACCATTGACTTTTCCCTGCCAATGAGAAGACTTCCGCATCCCGTAACCGTCCACGTTGCTGACAGTGGTCTCTGATTTCCATATTCCAGGGGATAACGGAACTGTTTTTCCGCTCCCGCATAATGACTGGATGCCAGCGCAATCACACGATCCGCATATCCAGCATTCACACTCATTGCCGCAAGTGCCATGGACTCTCCCATGGTGGAACAGGCACCATACAGGCCGAATAAGGGAATTTGAAAATCCATCAGTCCAAAGGTCGTTCCAATCAGCTGTCCCAGCAAATCCCCCGCAAAAATGTACCGAATTTCACCCGGAATCAGATTTGCCTTTTTCAACAGTTTGTTAACAGTCAATGCCTGAAGCTTGCTTTCTGCTTCCTCCCATGTATTCATGCCAAACATCGGGTCTTCATTAATTTCCTCAATCATGTGTCCCAGCGGCCCTTCGCCCTCCTTCTTTCCGGCAATGCATGCCGTACACTGAATATAGGGCGGATTAGAAAATAAAAGACTTTGTTTTCCGGCAATTTGTCGATTTTCTTCCATTTTGCACCTCCAAATACTTTGTTACTAGTATTTGAAAAAAATGAAAAAATATCATTCACAATTTTTTCCAGAAAAAAAGCTGTCATCCGGGTTTAAGACCATCCCGAAATGACAGCTTTCTTACTTAATAATTTTCCTTACTGAATCACATGAATCCAGCCCTTTGGAGCTTCCAGACGTCCCATCTGAATTCCTGTTAAAGTATCATATAACTTCTTGGTTACAGGACCCATTTCCGTCATGCCGCTTGGAAGACAGATTTCCGTTCCGTGATCCACAATCTTACCAACTGGTGAGATAACAGCCGCAGTACCACAAAGACCACATTCTGCAAAATCCTTTAATTCATCCTTATGAATTCTTCTCTCTTCTACCTCAAGTCCCAGATAATCCTTGGCAACCGTAAGCAGGGAACGTCTTGTAATGGAAGGAAGAATCGTACCGGACTTTGGTGTAACAACCTTTCCATCCTTTGTTACGAAAATAAAGTTTGCTCCACCTGTTTCTTCCACATAAGTCTTTGTTGCTGCATCCAGATACATGTTCTCATCAAATCCCTGATTATGTGCATCCACAATATTATAAAGACTCATTGCATAATTAAGACCCGCCTTGATATGACCAGTACCGTTTGGTGCTGCACGGTCAATGTCAGAGACACGGATGGTAAGTGGCTTTACACCGCCCTTAAAGTAAGGACCAACCGGAGTTGTAAATACTCTGAACTGATATTCCTGTGCCGGCTTCACGCCAATAACTGCACTGCTTCCAAACATATATGGACGAATATATAAGGTTGCACCGGTTCCATAAGGTGGAACATAAGCCGCATTTGCCTCAACCGTCTTAATAACAGCCTCTACAAACTTATCCTGAGGATATACCGGCATTTCCAGTCTCTTACAGGACTCTTCCATACGCTGTGCATTCAGGTCCGGACGAAATGTAACAATGTGTCCATCCTCTGTGGTATATGCCTTCATGCCTTCAAAACAGGTCTGTGCATACTGCAGAACACCCGCGCACTCATTAATCACCACATTCGGGTCTGAAACAAGTGCACCTTCATCCCATGCACCATTCTTATAATTTGATACAAAACGCTTATCCGTATCAACATAACCAAAACCAAGATTCGACCAGTCAATATTCTTCTTTTCCATAGTAACTGCTTCCTTCCTTTCATGTTAGTATTCCACTAACCGATTGAAATAATCATAACTCTAAGAAAACCCGCCGTCAAGTAGAATAAAGATTTTATTAATATTTTATTAACGACATAATCTTTCTTGATAAATCCCCCTATTTGTGATAAATTGTATTTTAAATAGGATAATAAAACAGGAGGAGCAAAATAATGAGTTTCGATAATAATAACAATCCATATGATGAAAATGATGTTATGAATAGCGAATGGCAGGGAAGCACCTGGTCAGATGGCAATTACAACCGTTCAACTTCTTTCCAGCCTGCACAGAATGAATATGGTACGTTTCATTCCAGCGCAAATGATGTATCCAAGGTAGATTTTGAGGAAAATGTTCTTGCGCAGTCCTTCGTATTCATGGCAGTTGCATTAATCATTACTGCATTTACATCCTTTTATGTTTACAACTCTCCAAGACTGATTGTAAACATTATCATGAACAATTCCCTTTTCATGGGATTACTGATTAGTGAACTGGTTGTTGTATTTGCAGCTAACTATACTGTGAAGAAGAACCTGATTGTACCATCGGCAATATTGTTTACATTATATTCCGTAATCAATGGTGCGACCTTGTCCATCATCTTCGTTTTATACACACCGGCTTCCATTGCCTCAACATTTCTTGTTGCAGCATTAATGTTCGGAGCAATGGCTGTTTATGGTCTTACAACCAAGAAGGACTTAAGTTCCATGGGAAGCCTGTGCTTGATGGCACTGCTTGGAATCATTCTTACCGGTGTATTTAATCTTCTTATTTTCAAGAGCTCCATGCTGGATTTCGGAATCAGCGTTCTTGGAATCCTGATTTTCATCGGACTGACTGCTTATGACACGCAGAAAATCAAAAACATGGTATATTACACCAATACGGAAAATGTTACCTGCATCGCACTTCTGGGTGCCATAGAGCTTTATCTTGATTTTATCAATCTCTTCTTAAAGCTTTTAGCACTCTTTGGCAGACGCAGAGACTAATTTTCGTGAAGCCATATACGTAACAGACTAAAAGAAGGAACCTCAGGTTCCTTTTTTTATGTTAAAATATGACGAAAGAAGTTTCCAGTTGGCTTCAAACCATGACATAATCGTCCAGTAGCCTGCGCCCTTAAGTCCCAATTCCTGTATCAGTCCAAATTTTGCCTCAAGACTTCTGACATCTTCAAACCACACCACATGCCATTTTCCACTCCGTTCGTAATAAAAATACGGAGACATTGCCGTCTCATCAAATTCAATCACGGCATTATTTTCAATAGCAATCTGTACCGCTTCCACATTTCCGATGGTTCTTGCCCTTGTTGTCCCACTCACAAAAGGAAGTTCCCAGTCATATCCGTAATTGGGAATCCCCAGAAAAATTTTGGCCGCTTCAATTTCCGTTACTGCATACTCTGCCACCTCCCGCACCTTATTGATGGGTGCAACCGCCATGGGTGGTCCGTACTTGTATCCCCACTCATAAGTCATCAGCATCACGGAATCTGCTATTTCTCCCAGTGCCGCATAATCCTTTCCCTCATACAAAAGGCCTCTTTGCTCCGCTGAAGTTTTGGGAGCAAGGTCAATATGTAACAGGTATCCTTCTACTTCCAGCGCTTCTTTCAGTCTGCGCACAAATTCCGTGAACAAATCCCTGTCCTCTTTCTTAATGTATTCAAAGTCAATGTCTACCCCGCCAAATCCTTTTGCAGAAAGCATAGCAAGAAGTTCTTCCACCAGCCGTTCCTCATATTCGGGATTCCTCACAATACTGCTAATCAGATTATTATTAAATCGTCCGTTTTCATCCAGCGGTGTCAGCGTAAGCATGGACACCACATTTTCTTCCCGTGCCATATCTATCATCCATTCATCCCCGATGGCAGGCTCAATCAGTTCTCCCTCCATGGTAAAACCATACGAAAAAACCGATAAAAAAGACAGGTATGGAAGTGTTCTTTCCAGTACCCATCTGCTAATAAACGGGTACGCAAAACCATTTACGGATGCATACCCATCTCCGTTTCTTTCTCCGTCATCCAGTAAAAGAGCCTGACCAACAGCCAGCCGGTATGGATATACCAGCTGATTTACACTGATAATCTCCTGAGGCGGGATTCCTTGACTTTGTGCAATCATGTCCACACTGTCACCCGTCTTTACCACATAAATCTTCATTCCAACATACACTTTTTTCTTTTATGTATATGACAGCTTCTTTTACTTTATGATAGCCGAATAGCTCTGTTCCAGCTTAATGACACATTGATAATTTTCATCCAGCTTCTTTGTTTCCGTACGCACATACCGAAGCAGTTCTTCTTTGTCTTCCTTATAATCCGCAGGAAGTACCAGGTCAAAAATCACGTTCGTATGGGAAACTCCCGGAACAATCCGCAAATCATGAATGGAGAGTCCCGAATCATACTCCCTGACCTTTTGTGCGATATAAGTCCGCAACTTTGCAACCCTCTCATCGGATGTCACAATAGGGTCATAATGTACCACAACCTGAATATGGTCGCTTGTCAGAAAATCACTTTCAATATTATCAATAATGTCATGAGCTACCAGCGAATCCATCTCTGCCGGAAGTTCAACATGGATGGATGCAAACTGTCTTCCCGGACCATAATCATGAACCATGAGATCATGAAAACCAAGTACCTCGTCATATGACATCACCTTATCTGATATTTTCTTTACCAGCTCCTCGTCCGGACACTCCCCCAGCAGAGGATCAATTGCTTCCCGTAAAAGTCCATAACCGCTGTAAAGAACAAAGATTGCCACAATGGTCGCCATGATGCCATCAATGACTGCAACCTTGGTATATGCCGTAAGAATTGTTGCCACAAGTACCGCTGATGTTGAAATGCAGTCGTTTCTGCTGTCCGCCGCTGTTGCCTTTAAAGTTTCCGAATGAATGATTCCTGCAATTTTCATGTTAAAAGCACCAAGCCATAACTTCACCAAAATGGAAACCACTAAAACCAAAAGACTCAGCCATCCAAAATCCAAAAGCTGTGGATGAAAAATCTTATTGAGTCCTTCCTTTAAAAGATTCAGGCCAATGGCAAGAATCATGACACACACCACAAGTCCCGCAAGATACTCGTATCTTGCATGCCCATACGGGTGCTTTTCATCCGGTGCCTTAGAACCCAGTTTAAAGCCCAAAAGACTCACAATACTGCTTCCCGCATCGCTTAAGTTGTTAAATGCATCTGCTGCAATCGCCATGCTTTTTGAAAGCGTCCCTACAAGAAACTTTCCCGCAAACAAAAGCAAATTGCAGACAATTCCTACCATTCCGGCAAGATTTCCATACTTTGTACGGATTTCCATATCCTCCGGATTTTTGTTCTTTCCAATCAATAAACGAATTAATACTTCTGTCATTTCATTCTACCATCCTATTTATTTTTCCGAACCAGAAAAGGGATTTCATACAGCATCATTGCTACCCAGCCTGCCAGATAAGACCACGGCAATGCCGTAATTCCCATATTCCATTCAAATACCAGAAATACGCAGCAGATAAAACGCACTGCAAAATTAATGATACTGCTCCATAAGGTTATTTTTAAATCTCCCATTCCCCGGAAATACCCCTGTATACCATTGGTAATTGCGGGTACAATATACATGAATACAATCAAATGAAGATAGGACTCTCCCATGGCAATCGTTTCAGCATCCCCGGTAAATAAGCACATTAACGGATTAGCAAAGAAAATCAATACCAATCCTGCCAGAATACCATATGCAATTTCAATATACATGCCTACATGAAATGTCTTTGTAACCCGCACATTTTCTCCGGCTCCACGATTCTGCGCCATCATACTGGTCATGGCATGCCCGATATTCTGTTCCGGGATATAGGCATAATCATCAATCCGGTTAATCGCCGTAAATGCTGCCGTTGCCGTGACCCCCATTGTATTAACCACAGCCTGGATACCTAGTTTTCCTATCTGCACGGTAGACTGCTGCAATGCACTCACCATACCATATTGAAACGTATCCTTCAAAAGTCCCTTATCAAACACCAGCCATTCCTTTCCCATGTCAAGAATCGGAATCTTTCTTTTAATATAAATCCAGCACAACAGACAGCTGAGTGCCTCACTTAGTACCGTACTGACTGCACATCCTGCGGTTCCGGCCCGGAAACAGACTACAAAAACCAAGTCACCAATAATATTAATCACAGCACTAATTCCAAGAAAAAGCAATGGCGAACTGCTATCTCCCATTGCTCTTAGGGTACTTGCAAAGAAATTATAAATAAAACTAAACACAAGTCCACACATGATAATCCGCAGGTACTGAACAGCTTCCGCAAAAATCTGTCTGTCCACCATAAGAACCGTAAGAAGCCCCGGTGCTGCAAACAGTGAAATAATCATCACTCCGAGAGAAAAGACAACCCCGGCAATCATGGTGGTACTCACCTGTCTTTTAAGTCTTTCATAATCTCCCGCACCATACATGGTTCCCAGAAGGATTCCCGCGCCAAGACAGATTCCCTGCACAAACAGAATAATCAGGGTCATTAACGGATTACTGGTTCCTACCGCCGCCAGTGCATCATTTCCTGCATAATGTCCAACCACAATACTGTCAATGGCATTATAAGTCAGCTGCAGCAGATTTCCCAGAATCAACGGAATGGTAAATCGAACCAGCATTGGAAAAATTGCACCTTTTGTCATATCCTTTGTCATAACATCTTCCATCTCTTTTATTTTTAATTCATTACATAATGTATCATCTTTCGTAATTTGTCAAATGGTAATTGCAAAATTCATCATAAAAAAGTATTATAGTATGTAGAAAAATCAATTCAAACGGAGGCTAAAATGAATCAATCACAATCAAACCAAACTGCAATTTATGATGCACGGAAACTTGGCACTCCAAAAATGATGCTGCTCGGACTGCAACACATGTTTGCCATGTTTGGTGCCACGGTACTTGTTCCCCAGCTGACGGGACTG
>CAMEUH010000123.1 GCA_945938055.1 uncultured Eubacteriaceae bacterium
CATGACCGAAATTGCTGCAGAAGCCGGTTTCACCAGCAATGCTTATTTCAGTGACTGTTTTAAGCGGATTGCCGGCATTTCACCGCTGCAGTTCCGCAAGCAGAACGGAAAGCCTGTCCATAACAATTAAACCGATTTCTTTAATTGCTTTTTATTCTCATACATCCGGTCATCTGCCCGGTCACGTGCACTTTCAATAGAGCCATCCTTTTCCCTGTCATAAAGGGTATATCCAACCGCAATGTGCAGGGCAAATTTTGTAGCGGAATTTTCGTTGTATTTCCGTTCTTCTTCCCGCATATGATTCAAAAGCTGCTGAATCGGGCATCGTTTACCTTTTTTCACCAGAACCAGAAATTCATCTCCACCAATCCGGTAGCAGTTTCCATACGGTGCAAAAACCGTTTCAATCACATTTGCAGCTGCCTTAATGCAATGATCACCTTCAGAATGCCCATAGGTATCATTGCATTTTTTCAAATTATTCAGGTCAAAGGTAATCATCATCATCCCATCCGTATCTTCCAGTTCTGCCACATCTGTTTCATAAGCATTCCGGTTACGCAGTCCTGTCAGAATATCTGTTATGGCAAGTTCTTCATATATCTGAGCCTTCTTTCCCCGTTCCAGCATCCTTATGGACTCCATTAATGTATTTCCACCCAGAATCAGTACGAAAATCAGGAAAATAAATCTTCCAAATATATCCGCATCCATAGCTCCCATATAATAAAAAACCATGTCGCCGACTGATGCCGTAATCAATACAATCAATGCCACCAGATTCATTTTAATGCTTTTTAAAACATTGCCTTTATAAATCTTATATGCCAGTGCACCAATAACATACAAGATAGCTATTACCATAATAATATGCGTAACAAACACGGTTTGCTTTAAATCTGCAATTCCCGCAAACTGAAGAAGGATGCATACAATTAATTCAATCACACTTACATTGCAGAGTATTTTCCACACCTTCTGCTCTTCAATCTGAATCAGTTCCCTTACAAAGAGAATGAATGATGAACTCATCATCATCAGGAAAATATATGCAGAAAAAGAAGCCGTAATTCTATGATTAAAAATCAGCGTGGCAGCGTCCGTTTCATTAAACGACCATAATCCGAATAACATGGTAAATACGCCAAGATATAACATTCCTTTTCCGGCATGAACCTGACGGCTGATGACACTGCCATAAAGAATCATGGCAATTCCCGCAATAATGAGAATAAAGCTGATAAACAATGACAACGTGGATTCCTTAAAAAGCGCCTCATAAATGTCCAGTTTATCCCCAAAATAAAATACATGTTCTTCATTCTGAACAGACTGGTAGGCAGCCACAAAACGAATTTCCAACTGACTGCTTCCATAAGGAATCGTAACAAAATTCCATACAGAACCATTGGTATGTCCCCATATTCCTCCGTTTTTCTGCTCTGAATAAATCTCTTCTCCATCCGCAAACACCCGGACAAACTGATGATGGGAAAAGAACACTACATCCAGCCCCAGATTGTCCATGTTGCTCACATCAAAGAAATAGCATTTTTCTTCCGGGACCTCCTGTGTTACCAGAATCGGTTCCCTTGTTTCCAATTTTACGCTCTGCGTTCCTTCCAATGTAAAATAGCCACTTGTCAAGATCAACAGAAATCCCATGATAATCATGCCAATATAGACATACCGTATTCCCTTCTGCATGGATTCCTCCTTTTATCTCCCGAATTATTTTCCTAATTCACTGTTCTTCTTCCTGCAAGAACTTCCTTATAATCGGAAAGATTCTTCTTTAAGAGTTCCGGTGTATTAAGATGATATGGACACTTGGACTTACACTTTCCGCAGTTTAAACAATTCTCTATCTTCATCATCTTTTCCTGTACTTCTTTTGTCAGCTGCCATTCCGATGGAGAACGACGAAGAAGCAGGGACATTCTTGCGCAGTTATTAATTTCAATTCCAACAGGACAAGGCATGCAATAGCCGCATCCACGGCAGAATTCTCCCTGCAGTTCCTGTTTGTCTTCTTCAATCAGCTCACGGATATCTTCCGTCATGACCGGTGGATTTTCTATGTATGATAAAAACTCATCCAGTTCCTTTTCTCTCTGAATTCCCCAGATAGGAAGCACATTTTCATACTGTGCCATAAAAGCATATGCTGCCCTGGAATTCGTAATCAATCCGCCGGATAATGCTTTCATGGCAATAAAACCCATTCCCGCTTTTGTACACTCTCCCAACAGTTCCATGTCCTCTCCGGAAGCCAGATAACAAAACGGAAACTGTAGTGTCTCATAAAGCCCGGACTGCACGGCTTCCAATGCCACCTTGAGACGATGGTTGGTAATACCTATATGTCTTACCATTCCTTTTTCCTTTGCCTCAAGCATCGCCTCATAAAGTCCGGTTCCATCTCCCGGCTTTGGACAGAAGGATGGATTGTGAAACTGATACAAATCCACATAATCCGTCTTTAACGAATCAAGACTTACCCTAAGATCCTTCCAGAAATCTTCTGCCGTGGTGGCAGCTGTCTTCGTGGCAATATAAATTTTGTCTCGCATTTTGGAAAATGCCAGTCCGATTTTATGCTCACTGTCTGTATAAAACCGCGCCGTATCAAAAAATGTCATTCCCCCTTCATAAGCCTTTCGCAAAAGTGCTACCGCTTCCTCATCCGAAACTCTCTGAATGGGCAATGCACCAAAACCATTCTTATTGGTCACAATTCCTGTCTTTCCAAGTGTTACCGTTACCATCTTAAGACCTCCCACAGAGCCTTCCTGCCCTGTTTTCTCATTGCTTTATTTGGATTATATCACAAAAAAAGATACTGCACTACCTTTCTGCAGTATCTTTTTTCTCTTTCTGCTGCAATATCATACCTCTAATACCGAAAATCATATCTTCTAAGCAGTACGCATCCCAGTCCAATCATGATGAAACATGATGCAATCCCCAATCCAATCCATCCTTTCTCCGGAATTGCAAGAAGCATCCTCGCCAGACCTCCAAAAGCATTTTTTACCGGTTCAAAATCCATTTGTATGGCTTTCGAGAACAGAAAACAACATGCCGCAAAAACCATGCATGCAATCCCAAATACCTTTTCCCCCATCCACAATGCCAGTACAAAAAGAAACCAGATTGCAATGGCTGACAACAGGTAAATGAGAAGTCCATAACGAGGAAGTGCACTTAAGGAAAATCCCTTTTCCCGGCAAAACTGCGGATACAAAGCAGGATAAAGATTTTTTTCCGCCAGATACATAATCATGGAACATCCATACAGCAGGATTCCGACTGCACATGCCGCCACCGCAAGATAAGCTATGGAACCGTTTCGTCTGCTTCCAAAGGATACCATCAGCCGGAAACGCACATTAAATAAATTTGCGATAAATGCCAAATACGTGATAGCCAGACTGTAAAATCCCATGATTGTTCCAAGATAAATGTAAGTATTTTCCGCATTAATACCAAGAACAATCCGAATCAGAATCATGCCTGCCAACAGACTGCAGCCTGTTACAATCAAAATGGCTGTCACCCATTTACTAAGACTAAGCTTCCATTCCTTTTTTAGTATCTCAAGCATTTTTATTCCACCTTTCTAAAATGCATATTTCCGAAGCACGCGTATCTGTACCAAATGAGCGATTCCGTATAAAAGCACTATAAGCACCAGCACCGGTATCAGATTTGCAATATTAAAATTTGAAATTTTCTGTACCCCTTTTGCACTGATAAAGTATGCTACGCCTGCCCCGCCTGCTGCGCACAGGATAATATTTACCAGAATTCCATAGATTTTCCCCAGACGGTAAATACAAATTCCACACACCATGCCAAAGAAATTTGTTATCAGCAAAAGCATCAGGGTCACAAGAAAGATTACTCCCAGAATCTTGGACGGCACCAGAATTTTCGATAACACTCCTGTTGTCGCACATGCAAGAAAAACGGAAATGACATCATAAAAAATCAATCCTCTTATGAGATTTTTTCTGCTTGAGCCAAAGGAGATTGCCATCGGAATTTCTCTTTTATAAAATCCGATATGCGCACACAAATTCATAATGATATATCCCACCAGAAACATGATAAGTACATCCTCCATCCCCTCACCGGGATCACAGGAGATAAATGCAAAAAACAGGGCATATGCCATGGAAAACAGCCAGTAAAGAATACTCAGTCGAAAAAAATACCGGAAATTACTTTTCATATGTTCCCTCCTTCTCATTACACAATGCCACAAAGATATCCGAAAGGCTAACCGGCTGGATGGTTACATCGCAGGTATCGTCAATGGTTTCTCCTTCTTTTAACATCACCGTGATTCCCATTCCCCTTCCGGTTCGTTCCGGCGAACAGGTTTCAAGTCCCTTCACAGCCTTTTTCACCTCTGACTCCAGACCGCTTACACGAAAACTTCTCTGAATCAGTTCCTGTGTATTTTCCTTTAACAGAATCTTTCCGTCATGAAGAATAATCACTTCCTCCAAAACATCAGCCGCCTCTTCGATAATATGGGTTGAAATCAGAAAGGTACGTCCTGTCTTTGTATATTCGTCCAACAAAAGCTGATAGAATTTCTTTCTCATGAACACATCCAGTCCGGCAACCGGTTCATCCAGAATCGTAAAAGGAGCCTTACTCGCCAGTGCAATAATAATGGTTATCATGGAAAGCATACCTTTCGAAAGTTTTACCATTGGCTTTTTCACATCCAGTTCAAATTCTTTTATGAGTTCTTCTGCCATTTCTTCATCCCAGTACGGAAAATAGATGGATGCCGCCTTCAGATAATCCTTTCCTTTCATGGATGCGATTGCATTCTGTGTTCCTGCCATGATTTCCCTGGAAAAGCAGAAATTGTTTAATGCTTTTTCATTTTCCCATACCTTTTCGCCATTGATGGTAATTTCACCATCTGTCGCCGGATTCTGTGCCGTAAGAACGGATAACAACGTCGTTTTCCCCGCACCGTTTCTTCCAATCAGTCCGTATATTTTCCCGGATTCCAGCGTAAGATTGATATCACGCAATACTTCCTTTTTTCCATATGATTTCTTTAATCCCTTACATTCCAATATCAAATTTTCCATCATTCTTTAATCCTCCATAACACTCTCAATCATCGAAACAATATCTTTCTTCCTAAGTCCAAGTCCCTTCGCTTCCCGAACCATTGCCAGAATATAATTTTCCTTAAAATTTTCTTTTCTCTCCGATTTGATTTTTTCCTTTGCCCCTTCTGCAACAAACATCCCAATCCCTCTTTTCTTATAAAGTATTCCGGATTCCACAAGAATATTGACCCCCTTTGCCGCTGTCGCCGGATTGATGGTGTACATTTTTGCCAGTTCATTGGTACTCGGAACTCTTTCTTCCTCCAGTAAAATCCCCCTTAAAATATCTGTCTCAATCATCTCCGCAATTTGCAGATAAATGGATTTTTCCTGATTTAACAGTTCATTCATGTGCTTCCTCCCTTCTGAATGTTAATTGGTTCATTACTTATGTAATTAACCATATCACTAATTAAGTCTCTTGTCAATACCCTTCCACAGCTTTTTATTGTTAAAAAATCTACAAAAATGGTTGAATTCTTCGCCAAAAAAAGGTAAACTAAGAGTAGAAAATATGAACGGTCATACTTTTTATTGTATATTGATTTACTTAAGAATTATACTTCCGGGGGTGCTATCATGAAACGACTTATTACAGGAATGACGATTTTCGTCACTTTATTTTTTACTCTGACGATCTGCCATCCGGCATTTGCCGATACAAAGGAAGATGAAAAACGGGTCCTTTTTATCAGTTCCTATTCCTATGCATGGGATACGGTTCAAATTCAGATTGAGGGAATTAAGGAAGGAATCGGTGAAGATATTGTTCTGGATTATGAGTTTATGGATACCAAGCGTTTTCCGGACGAAGAAAGCCTGAATATGTTCTATGAAGGGTTAAAATACCGCCTAAAAAGATTAGAGCCATACGACGCCGTGATTCTGGGAGATGATGCTGCTCTAAACTTTGCCATAAAATACCGTGAAGAATTATTTAAGGAAATTCCGATTATTTTTGAAGGAATTAATAATACAGAATATGCCATTGAGTTGTCCAAGGACCCTCTCATTACCGGAGTCCTTGAAAAACTATCGTTTGAAAAAAACATTAATTTTGCCCTGAGCCTGTATCCTGAGGCTACACAGGTTATCAGCATCCTGGATAATTCTGTTACCGGAGAAGCAGAGCGTAAATCCTTCTATAAAAATGCAGAAGCCTTCCCGGAATTAACCTTTACGGAAATTAATACTTCTGAATTAACCACGGAAGAATTAATCGATGCCCTCTCTTCTATCGACACAAACAGCATTCTTATCTACATTGTCATGACTGAGGATGCAAGTGGAAAGCGATATACCAGCCGTCAGTCTATCAGTCTGGTCGCTGAATATGCAAGCGTTCCAGCCCTTCGTATGGTTTCTGGCGGTATCGGTGATGGTCTTTTAGGCGGAAATATTGTTTCCATGGAGCTATCTGGGAAAATTGCAGCTGAAATTGCAACCGAAATTGCAAATGGAAAAAATCCGGCGGATTATGATGTCATTATTGATAGTCCGAATGTTTACTGTGTTGATGAAGACGTCATGCGCAAATTCAATTTGGATTTGTCCCTGATTCCGGAAGATGCTGTTATTATTAACCACCAGCTTTCTTTTATGGAACGGAATAAGGAAGCCTTGGTTCCCGGAGTCATTATACTCCTTCTGCTGATTGTTATCATCGTACTGCTGTACATGAAAAATGTCAAACAAGGAAATCTGACCAAGAGCCTAAGAAAGAATACACAGGAACTTAAGAAATCCTCCTTATCCGATTTCCTGACAGGTATTTCCAACCGCACCAAGCTTTATGCCGATTTAACAGAATTGATTCTTCACAATTCCATCTGTTCGCTTTTTATTTTCGATATTGATGGATTCAAACAGATTAATGACACTTATGGTCATGCTGTCGGTGATGAAGTTTTAAAAGAAGTTGGCAAACGTCTGAACTCGGTTGCTGATAACGATTTTACGCCATATCGTCTGGGTGGCGACGAATTTGTCTGCATCTTACGTAACAACTTTGAACGCCAGATAGAATCCTATGCCATCAAGTGTATGGAGCTTTTTAAACCAGAATTTCAGTTAAAAGATCAAACCCTTAC
>CAMEUH010000124.1 GCA_945938055.1 uncultured Eubacteriaceae bacterium
GCTCTTCCGATCTTGATGATGGCTGCCGGCACACCAATATACCATCTGCACCATCCAAGTACAAAAATCAACATTGGCAGCGCCAGATATCCATATACCGCGATTAAAATTTTTCTGTCAATTCTAGCTTCTATCGTTTCCATCAATCATTACCCTTCTTACTTCTACTGAATGATATTATCTCTTACTACATTATCAACCGATGCAAAATCAACGGTTGCATGTGCATAACCTTTTTGCAGGAAATTGTACTTAACAATATTTCCAACGCATTTTCCTGTTGCGGAATCGTTAGAAACCATGATACCAAAATTATGTCCAAGACTAACCGTGTTATTTACCACAACATTATAGTCGCTTCCAAAGCCATCCAGATATCCCAGATTGCCTGCTTCTACTGCCTCCGGTAGAATAGCTGTTATTCACACAAATGTTATTTACAATTACGTTTCCTAACGCCGTACGAACCAGCTTGATACCGTTGCATGCATTATCATGGATATTATTGCCATCAATAATGTTATAGATACCATTATCAATGGATACACCCGGAAGTCCTCCCTCCTTGCTGTTACCATAGACCTCATTATTCGCAAAATAGCATCCGATACATCCACTATCCAGACAGATTCCTTCTAACTTGCTGTCTGCCAGTGTATTACCCGTAATATAACAACGATATGCGCCCAATCCATAAACGGCACAGTATTCTGAGTTCGATACCACATTGTCTGCCACAATAATATCATGTGGTCCATCCACAAGCTGATCCACACGTGTCTGTACACCATCTCTTAATGCGCTTAACATAATGCCGTATTCACCGCTGTTTCTTACGGTATTTCCGGAAATAATAATCTTTGAATTATCTCCATAAATACCAATTGTATCCTGTCCGGTTGAAGCCAGCACATTATCACGGATTATTACATTGGTTGATGTATTGTATTCTTCTCCGTGCTTATCCGATACGACAATGGCATTCCATCCGGCATTTGAAAACTCATTATTTTCAATCAGTACATTATCTGCACCAAATAAATTGATTGTATTATACTTGTAAGCAATTTCACTCTTTAAATTTCTGACACCGCAGTTACTTGATATCTGCTGTGCCCATAACTCATCGAAATAGTAAAGCATAATACCCTGATCCGGTATCTTGGCTCCTTCTTTTGCCACCAGACTATACTGATTTCCATCAAGAATCGTGTTTGCCGGTATCAGAACAATTCCTTCTTCTCCGCTTCCTGTTCCCACAGAAACTTCAATATTCTGTGTAAGCGTTACTATCTTACCCTGATTTGCCCGCATGAACTCATTCAACTCTTTTACCGTATTACCCGTAAAGGCAACTGATTCGGTAGGAAGTCCACTCAATGCACTGGTTACTTCCTGCTCCAATACTCTGCTGTTCTTAATCGGATCCATCAGGTCCGTTCTGCTCAATCCAAGAGTATTCAATCTGGAAAGAATCTGAACGTCTGTATAGGAATCAAGTGCAGTCATGGAAGACACATCATAACGCACGTCATAAGCCGTTACTGCTTCATTCTTATCTACGATATCCAGCGTGTTTTCGGAATCAACCAGGTTATTTTCTGCTGTCAGATATTTCTCCGTAAGAACAGACTGTACCTGATATTTTCCAACTCCACCGGTGATTCTCCATTTGGTTGCAGCGTTTTCATCCTCATCCACAAAACTAACTCCGTCTACACCGGCGCTAAAATATTGATCTCTTCCCTCGGAAACCTTAATAGCGCAAAGATTGTATACACCATTTCCAAGATATGAGATACGGGTTAACTTTCCTGCGACCTCATAGATACCGGTTGACAATGCTTGCAGTCCCTCTTCTCTTGGAACCAGGGTAAATTTCTGGGTTACACCATCATGACCAACACTCTGAGCCAGTTCTGTTCCGACTTGAACATTATCCCCATTCATGGAATATGTCACATACTGTCCACTATTGGAGGAAATAATACAGTACGTTCCATCTGCATTTTTCTGCAGATACCATTTCTGGTCTGCCGCTCCCGTATAGCTCACCTGATAGATCGGGTCTCCGATACTGACAGAGCCCTTCATGTATAAATATCTCTGTGAGTTTACATTTTCAATAGTGTAAAGGCCATTTTCATCATCAACACATTTAATATTAAAATACTGTTCTGTTCCTTCTGTCCTGCCGGCTGTAACAAGCTTTTCATTATCCTTTACAGACCTGTTCTTCATTGCTACCCTTGTACTGTTATCCTGCGAAGGAGCAATTCCATATGTTCCGTCTACCAGGGACTTTGTATAAGGATGTACAAACTGGAACTTCTGGTTAGCGCCCGCCTTCTGTTCCGCCATTCCGGCATTGGAGCCTTCCCCAATGGTTCCTTCTGCTGTTACATAGAATTTGAAATCATCTCCACGAATTACCTGAATCATGTAAACCCCGGATTCTGTTTCTGCAATCTTCCATGTCTTTGCTCCACCGATAGAATCGGATGTTACCTGAAGATTATCGGTTTTTTCCGGTGTTCCCCATCCGCCATTGGTAGAATTCATGAACCACTTCTTATCAGCACTATTACCACTTTCATCATAATATGCCATGGACATCAGGCAATAATGAGAACCTTCATTTGCAACCAGAAACTTCTGATTATTACCGCCATCCAGTTCTGACATTACCAGATTATATCCGCCTTCGGCTGTTTTGTCTTCAACTACAGTCAGTGCATAATCTGGATTATCCGCACTGCGGATAATATATACCCCCGTCTGAACTTCACCAATTACTGCTTCTCCAGGATTATATCCTTCTTCAATTACCGGATCTCCCAGACCAAAGGAATATAAAATCTTTGCAAACTCCACGGAATTTGCAAAACCCATTACAATGCTTTCTCTGTCTTCGGTTCCCTGCTCCAATGTATTAACCCATGACGCAAGTCCGCCGCCATCAGCTTCTCTTCCCATGAAGGTACGATACAACACTTTTACATATTCTTCATTACTCAGACCCTTTTTAAGAAACTCCTCTGAGAAAATAAAACTCTGTGCCACCTCGGTCGGTGTATTTTCTTCCAGAATAATCACTCTGCACCAGTCTTCCAGTCCAACCGGATCATATGGTCTTCCCAATGCTTCCGTATAACATCTTGCCACAAATTTTGTAATATCGGAATTCTGGTTCTTATAATGTGTAAGTGCTTCTGCAAATGCATCCACACTATTTACATCACCAACTTCGATATTATAGCTGTCACAGATTTCACGGAATTCATTTGACATGATAAATCCAAAGAGTATCTGTTCTCTTTCCACACCTGCATCCAGCTGGGATACCCACGCATCTCTTCCGCCTGCATCCGGCTCTCTGTCCATGAATGTGCGATACAGCATCTCCACATAAGCTGCATTGGACAGATTTCTTTCTTTACACTCATCACTGAATACAAATCCATATCCGGCATCTACACCGCTGGACTCCTTATTCAAAAGAATGTCTGCCCATGACTTGATTCCTCCTGCCTCTCCTTCACGTCCAAGAACGAGACTATAGAGTCTTCCGACAAATGCTTCCACCTGCGCACGTTCACTACTAACGGACTTATTCTCTACCGCTGCGTACAGGCATTCTGCGCCACTGCCTGCCACAAGTGTCAGTACAAGCAAGAACGCCAGCACCCTCGACACCATTTTCATTTTGATTTTCTTCATTCAATACCCTCCATTCTGTATGATAGTATTAATTTAAATTATAATTTAATGTTCCGACGTTGGTGTTGTTCCCCACGGAACTATTAAACAAATCACTAAAATTCTCTACAGAAAATTCTTCACAATCCATGATAACATTATCAATTAAATCGTTACAGTAACACTCCGTTCCAATATAGATACCGGAATAGTGATGCCCTGAAATAACATTTCTTGCAACAATATTCTCATAATCTGCCGTAAAATCCAGACCCTTAATCACCTGGTCCGGTTTGCTGGCATGTCCCAGCTCAATTCCAAAACCATGGAACAACTCATTCTTGCCTGCATTATTATCAGAAACCAGATTGCACAATATAATGTTGCGGTAACCGGAGCGCACCATCTTAATTCCACTACCGGCATTCTGATTGACTACATTATTGTAAATAATATTGTATGCCGCATTATCAATGGAGATTCCCGGAAGCTTTGCCGTGGAAGAACCATCCTCCAGCCTTCCCAGTCCCAGTACAAAGTCCTTGTCCAGATCCTCATCTGACTGCCTGTTTCTGTCGCCGTTTCTCTCTATGATATTACTGTTAATATAGGTTCCAAAGGTACCAAAGTCCAGACATAAGCCTTCCTTTTCATTGTCCTTCACCACATTATCAATAATATAATTCATGTATGCTCCGTCGGAATAAATGCCGGAGGAATAATTTTCTGATATGACATTATCCTTAATGACAATATCATGCGGTGCATCCAGCATCTCAAACAAATATTCATCTTTTCCGTATTCCTGTTCATAAGGAACATATAAATCATCCAGGTTTACGGAACAAAGTACAAGTCCCGCTCCCAAATTACGTGTACCGCGATTCTGATAGATTTCATTATGCTGTATGATGCAGTTTGAAATATTTCCTTCCAGAAAAACGGCACCCCTTGCATTATCGTGAACCGAGTTCTTTACAATATTGATATATTCATTGGTTCCCATGACAAAAATGGCTTTATAATCTGCATTCGTCACTTCATTCTGATACAGAAGCACCCGGTTACATTCCACAAGATAAATTCCCCTTGCAAATCCACCTGTCAACCGCACATTCCGGATACAGACATTCTCTGCTCTTTCCAAAAGAATCGCATATTCGATTGCCGTGTCCGTACAGAATTCTGCCCCATTTCCATCTAAAATGGTATTGGACGGAACCCGGATGGTTGCATCCAGTTCAATCCGCTTTCCCATAACAAGAATAATTTTACCGGTATTAGCGTTCATGAATTCATTCAGTTCCGAAGCTTTCATTCCATGAAACTCAACCGTTGTGTCTGGTTTTAGCGCCGTTTTTTCTATCTCTGCCAGGGATTTATTATATAATGCTTTCCAGTTAAATTCCGGATTTTCAAAGATTTCAGGACTGATACCTAGTATCTCCATCTTCTTAAACACCTGAATATCTGCCATTTTTTCCGCCGCGTCTTCTTCCGACATCCGAACAAGATTCGGGAGACTGTAGTATGCAGGCAGACTCTTTTTATCTTCCGGAACCAGCTTTAACGAATCCGATTCCCTGTACATTCCTTCCTGCGTACCAGCCGAATACTCCAGCGTACTCTCAATCATGGTAAAGTCCCTGTCGCTATCCGGAAGTTCTTGATTTTCTATCACTACCTCATTAGGATCTTGATTCGGAACTGTTTTCGAATCAAACACCCCATTACACGTCATGACGGAAAGTACCACATACACAAGAACTCCTGCCATGATGCCAATCTTTTTTTTCATATAACCTCTTACTCCTTAATTCAATCCCAGAAATTCCGTCCAGAACTCCAGTGTCCGAAGCTTCAGTCCTTCTGTCCGGTAAGCCTTCTGCGCTTTTTTTAGCTTAAATGGTGTAACCATGGTCAGACCAATCGCCTTAAACAGATATTTTAAGGACGCTCCTACCGACTTTTCTGTAATAAACGCCTTCTTACTGGTTACATCATACTGCATAACACGCTTTTTCCGGTAAAATAGTGCTGGTCTTGCTGCTGACATCGGGACAATATTGGTTCCCTTTGCCGGCAGAAGCAGTCCGTTGATGGTAAGCATCCTCTTAAGCTTGGACCATTTATTATCCACATACTGATAGCTTGACTGATAAACTGCATATTGAAAAGGCATGTCCAGCGTACTCAGATCCTGACCCCGGTAACCGGCTGCCATAATCTTTTTGTGAAGTTCTTCCCCATCCTGCTGCATCAGCCATTGCGGGCCTTTCAGGAAGTCCTTGATTCCCTGAAGATAAAGTTCCACGTTCTTATAACGATAAAAAGTAATTTCTCGGAAACAGTGTCCCAGAATTGCTTTATTCAGCTGTTTTACCCCATACCACTGGCAGTGGAAAGAGTTGTCTATCAGCTGATTTCTCATGATATAGTACTCAAGGAAAGAAGAATACTTATTTTCAAACGGTTCATGCCATACACAGATTCCGTTCATAAGAATCAGCTGTTTCATGTTCCTCAGTCCATATTCCAAATCATCTCCACGGATGAAAATCGGAAGAGGAAGATTCTCCGGTGTCACGATTTTCATTGGGAAACAGCAGTACCACCATGCATTAAATTCCGTATATTCTTCAAATTCATTGTAAAGGCAGGCATCGCACTGTCTTAAATCCAGATCTCTTTTAAGAGAATTGAGCCACCCTCCGTTCCAGGATGCACCTGACTCTACCTGAATTGCCTGCTTATCCAGTCTCAACATGGCACCGCCGATAAATGCATCCTCATACTCATCCTTTAACAGGGTAAGAATCCGGTATGTCTTTACCAGTGCCTCCGGTTCAATTACAATATCATCATCCATCAGGAGTGCATGGGTAATCTTGAGTGAATCATTATGCGTCATGATTTCAATCAAATCCCTGGTAAATCCACCTGCACCACCCAGATTACGGTTTGGATTAATGTGAATTTTTTCTGTCGCCAGCCGGTCAATATCCAGCGATTTTCCGTTATCTGCAATAAACACCTCAAGATGTTCTTTTAATGGAGAATCCTCATTCTCCAGAATGGATTCCCGCAAAATTCTCATGTTCTTTTCAATGAAGGCTTCTCTCTTGAAAGTACAGATTGCTATGCCGATTTTGACATTTCGTATCTTTTTCTCAGGAACCTCAGAAGTATAATAACCGCCATAAAAGCAGCTTCCATCCTCAAGGGACATGATTTCAAAGGTATACATACCCTTCTTTTCCCCATAGGTATATGGAAATTCAAATTCCCTCATCGTATCCGATTCTGCAATCTCTTCGTGAATAATCTTCACAATAATGTCATCATGAATTTTTTCTTCACTTAACAGAGTCACTTTAAATTTACCCGAAAGGGTAAGCTTTAAGGAAACATTATCCACTACGGTATAACGCATCCATTTTTCCACGGAAAATCCGTTAAAGTAGGTATCAAACCACACGATAC
>CAMEUH010000125.1 GCA_945938055.1 uncultured Eubacteriaceae bacterium
TCATGGGGGCAAGGATTGAGACGGACATGAGAAGAGACGCTTATGGGCATCTTCAGAAGCTTTCCAATACTTATTATAATAATACAAAGGTTGGACAGATTATGGGACGCATCACCAATGACCTTTTTGATGTGACGGAATTTGCACATCACTGTCCGGAAGAATTTTTTATTGCGGCGATTAAGACGGTGATTTCATTTGTGATTCTTGCCAGAATCCATGTGCTTCTTACAATTTTAATCTTTGTTTGTCTTCCGGTGATGGCACTGGTGTGTATGCTGCTGAATTTCCGAATGCGGCGTGCCTTTAGCAGACAGCGTCACCAGATTGGAGAGCTGAATGCAAGGATTGAGGACAGTCTTCTTGGGCAGAAGGTTGTCAAGGCATTTACCAATGAGGAGATTGAAAATCAGAAATTTGAAGAAGATAACGGAAAATTTCTTGATATTAAAAAAGAAACCTACCGCTATATGGCAACATTTCAGACTTCTGTCAAGGTATTTGACGGAATTATGTATCTGATGGTGATTGTGGCAGGCGGAATTTTCATGATAAAGGGCATGATTCTGCCTGGTGACTTAGTGGCATACATGTTGTATGTGACAACGCTGATTGCCACCATTCGCCGGATTATTGAGTTTGCAGAGCAGTTTCAGAGAGGAATGACGGGAATTGAGCGTTTTCTTCAGATTATGGATGCGGATATTGAGATTTTTGACGAACCGGGTGCCGTGGACCTTACAAATCCGCAGGGAGAAATAACATTTGAGGATGTAAGCTTTGAATATCCTGATGATCACAATATTGTGTTTTCTAATCTGAATCTTTCCATTCATCATGGGGAAAAGGTGGCATTAGTAGGACCTTCCGGCGGTGGAAAGACAACGCTTTGCAATCTGATTCCGCGTTTTTATGACGTGACAAAAGGAAAAATTCTTTTGGATGGCAGGGATGTGAAGGAGTATACCTTAAAGAGCCTGCGAAGTAACATCGGAATTGTACAGCAGGATGTGTATTTGTTCTCAGGAACCATTTTTGAAAATATTGCATACGGAAAGCCTGGTGCAACACGGGAAGAAGTCATGGAGGCAGCAAAAAAAGCATATGCACATGATTTTATTATGGAATTAAAGGACGGATATGGCACTTATGTGGGAGAGCGGGGAGTGAAGCTTTCTGGTGGACAAAAGCAGAGAATCAGTATTGCAAGGGTATTTCTTAAAAACCCTCCGGTCATTATTCTGGATGAGGCGACTAGTGCGCTGGATAATGAGAGTGAATATGCAGTTGCAAAATCGCTTTCAAAGCTTTCGGAGGGAAGAACGACGCTTACCATCGCACATAGGCTTTCCAGTATCCGTCATTCAGACAGGATTCTGGTGCTAACAGATGAGGGGATTGTGGAGGAAGGTAATCATGAAAGCCTGCTGGAGAAGAAAGGAATTTATTATCAGTTTTACATGACAGCAAATGAAATGAAGTGAGTTCGGTAATGGGAGGTTTTGGCTTTGAAGGTGAATAATCAGGCAGAATATTTGGAGTGTTTGAAGAAGGTTAAGAGCGTTGTAGTAAATGTAAATGGGACGGCAGACAAAGAGGCAGATGAGGAAGAAATAGCGGTTGTGCATGAGCATTTCATGGATTTGGTGGTGAATGAGAGGCTGGTGGCAAAGCTTGTCTGTACGCCGGCAAATCTTACCGAGCTGGTTCTGGGACGACTGATGACGGAAGGGATGATTTCCGGAATAGAGGATGTGGAGAGTATTTATATATGCGAATTTGGAAGTACGGCGAAGGTTTTTTTAAAGAAAGACATTGTATTCCGGAATACCATGGAGAATGAGCCAACCTGTTGTACGGGAAATCAGATTTTGCTTAAGAATGTACAGGTGGATGAATTACAGAGACTTCCTAAGACAGAATGGAAGAAGGAGTGGATTTTTGGACTGGCGAATGAATTTTCCGGTGGGTCAAAGATTCATAAGATAACCAAGGGAACCCATGGATGTTACTTAGGAGTGAAAGGTGACATTGTGTTTGCATGTGAAGATATCGGCAGACATAATGCATTGGATAAAGCAGTAGGATTTGCAGTCATGAAAGGATATAAGCCAGATGAGTGTATTTTATTTACCACGGGGCGCGTGCCGACAGACATGGTGAAGAAGGCTGTTGTGGCGAGGATTCCGGTTCTGGTTTCCAAGGCAGTCCCGACGGATGCAGCAGTTGAGATGGCGAAGGCTTACAATCTGACATTGATTTGCAGGGCATGGCCGGACCGGTATGAGATTTTTAATGAGGCAGAATGAAAATGAATGTGATGACGTTTGAAGAGATAGAAAAAATGGATGGAGAAAAAGTGATACTGGATATTCGCGAGGAAGCGGACTTTCGAAAGGAAGCTTATCCGGGTGCGGTTAATGTTCCGCTTATTCAAATCATGAATGAGGAAGATGCAGAAAAGCCGGATATCATGGCAATTCTTAAGAAAGCCGTGCCCTCAGAGGAAGTGCCGGTTTACATTTACTGTCATGTTGGCGAGAAGAGTGAGGAAATTGCAGAATTATTGGAAGAAAACGGCTATCATGCGTATAGTCTTCAGGGAGGTTATCGCTCTTATCTGCGGCTTAAATTAAGCAGGCTTTTAAAAGAGGAAGAGGAGGAGTCTTCCGTGGAACGCTGTAAGGAGATTGAACGAAGCATTGTTAAGAAGTTCCGCAAGGAAATCTGGAGAAAATTCACGAAGGCAATCAATGAATATGAACTGGTAAAGGACGGGGATAAGATTGCGGTCTGTATTTCCGGAGGAAAGGATTCCATGCTGATGGCGAAGCTTTTTCAAGAACTTGCACGTCATGGAAAGAAGAATTTTGATGTAATTTTTCTGGTGATGAACCCGGGATATAATGATTTAAATTATCAGACCATATTAAGAAATGCCAGGTTGTTAGAGGTTCCAATCACGGTCTTTCAGACGGAAATTTTTGACATTGTGGCTGGAGAGGGAGAGTCTCCGTGTTATCTGTGCGCAAGGATGAGAAGAGGGTATCTTTACAGCAGGGCAAAGGAACTTGGCTGTAACAAAATCGCACTGGGACATCATTTTGATGATGTCATTGAAACGATTTTAATGGGAATGCTTTATGGCGGTCAGATTCAGACCATGATGCCGAAGCTTCACAGTACAAATTTTGAAGGCGTGGAATTAATCCGTCCGCTTTATTTGATCCGGGAAAAGGATATTATCCACTGGAAGGAATATAACGGACTTCAGTTTATTAACTGTGCATGCCGTCTGACGGAAAGCTGTGCTTCCTGCGGCGGTACGGAGAAGGGGTCCAAGAGGGCAGAGATTAAGGAACTAATCCGGATGCTCGGGGAAAAGAGTCCGTTTATTGAGAAAAATATATTCCGGAGTGTGGAAAACGTGAACTTAAATACGGTGATTGCGTATAAGAAGGACGGAGTGGAACATCATTTCCTGGATGAGTATGATGGATAATCTGGGTGAATTTTGGCATGAATGTTTGGAAAATGACATATTTATGATTAAGTTTAATCATTCAGGAAAAGTTCAACAAAAAGCATGGACCAGAAAATTGAAAACCTTTTAAATATCAGCCTGGAAGCTACCGAAGAGGAAAGAGAAAAATCCCTCAATCTGAATGTGGGATATGACGCTTTGGATGACCGGTGGGAAATTATTGTAAAATATAATGGGGACTTGAGCTTTCTTCGTGAAAAATTTCCGGGAACGATGGTGGAAATGCTTCTTGGAGGATATGCAATCATTACCACAAGGGAAGAATTTATTGAAGCAATTGCGGCAGAAACAGTGATTGACTACGTTGAGAAACCAAAGTCATTATATTTTGGACTGGAGTATGCCAAGATTGCTTCTTGTATTTATACGGATCGTGTGGGGCAGGGGGAACTTACTGGCAGGGGCATTATTACGGCGATTATCGATTCTGGAATCGATATTCTGAATTCGCAGTTTCAAAACCCGGACGGAACTACAAGAATCTTAAGTATATGGGATCAGGGGGCAGAACCGGAAGAAAATTCGGGAAATCAGGAAGCTTCGGTCCTTACAGGAAGAGAATATTCCCGGGAAGAAATTAATGAAGCAATCCAGCAAAAAGAGAGCATTGCCTATGACCCCGGGAGGCATGGGACAAACGTGTCACTGATTGCCTGTGGTAACAGTGGAGTTGCGTATGAATCAGATATTCTTGTGGTAAAACTGGGGGTCAGCAGGCAGAATTCTTTTCCAAGAACCGTGGAGGTTATGCGTGCTTTTGATTATGTCATTCGTAAGGCAATGGAATTTGGAAAACCGGTGGCAATTAATTTAAGTCTTGGAAATAATTACGGCTCCCATGACGGGTTTTCCATGCTGGAAAATTATATTAACGCTATTTTCAGCATATGGCGCACCGTAATCTGTATCGGAATGGGAAATGAAGCCGTGCGGGGAACGCATGCGTCCGGTATTCTCTCGGAGGATGAGGAGAAAATCATTCAGTTTGCAGTGGGAGATTTTCAGACATCACTTAATCTGCAGATTTGGAAGGAATATGCAGATGAATTTGAAGTAGAGCTGATTACTCCGTCAGGAAACCGCATCGGACCGCTGCGGAAAGTCAACCAAGTGGAACGTTTCCGAAGCAATCATACGGAAATTCTTGGTTTTTTTGGACAGCCGGGACCTTATGGCAGCGCACAGGAGATTTATTTTGATTTCCTTCCCATTAATGATTATATTGACGGAGGAATCTGGAGAGTCCGGCTGATTCCGGGGAAAATTGTGAATGGGAGATATAATATGTGGCTGCCCTCGGCAGTTGTGCTCAATGACAATACCCGTTTTCTTGAAAATAGTACGGAATTGACACAGACCATACCATCAACAGCGGTAAGAGCCATTTCGGTAGGGGCATACGACCCGAGAAGAGATTCGTATGAAGATTTTTCAGGGAGAGGATTTCTCTGCTCCAATCACTTTGGAAAACCGGATCTTGTTGCTCCGGGAGCGGATATCGTGCTGGAAGAGGGAACCATTCATGAAAGAAGGGTGACCGGTACTTCCTTTGCTACGCCATTTGTGACGGGAGCTTCCGCCTGTCTCATGCAGTGGGGCATAACGGATGGGAATGACCCTTATCTTTATGGCGAGAAAGTAAAAGCATATCTCATAAAAGGGGCAAGGCAGCTCCCGGGATTTTTGGAAACGCCTAATGAAATAACCGGCTGGGGTGCTTTATGCCTTGCAGACAGCCTGCCACGGTAGAAGCAGGATGATAGAAAAGACATTACGTTAAGAATCCGTTAAGCATCGGACAGAACCGATAAATGACAGGTTAAGAAGGGAGCGAAAGCATAGAAAGTGGACGCTCCCTGTGATACGATTCAGTAAAAGTATTTTACTGAATGGAGGAGAAAAAATGTTAAATCTGTTAGGAAGCATAATGGTTATTTTTATGATGATTATTGGAGGTGTGATTACAGTTGCATTATTTGCAAGTATTTTTGTGATAATTGTCTGGAAAATATACAGAAAGTGTAAATACGGACTTTCCCTTTATGATTAGAAAAGGATACTGAAATGGTCCGTTTTGTGGTATGATAGAATACAATGGATAAGGAGTATTGCAGATGAACTATTTTCGGAAAAAACATAAATATATTTATAACAGTGGGGTTACCATAGCCATTCTGGCAGTCGCATCGGTGTTCTGCCTGGTACTGCAGCAGTTTGTGTCGACGGATACTCATGTACCGTTGATTTTTGTACTGGCAGTATTGTTCATATCCAGGCTTACCGATGGGTATGCATATGGAATTGCTGCATCCATGCTGGCAGTAATCGGAGTAAATTTTGTATTTACCTATCCTTATTTTGAATTTAATTTTACCCTTACGGGTTATCCGCTGACGTTTTTAACCATGCTGGCAGTAGCCATTTCGGTCAGTACGCTGACAACGCAGATTAAAAGACAGGAAGCCATACGTCTGGAGGTGGAAAAAGAGAAAATGCGTGGAAATCTTCTGCGGGCTGTTTCACATGACATCAGGACACCTCTTACTTCCATCGTGGGTTCAGCTTCGGCGATTCTGGATAATGACAAGACCATTTCCCGGGAAAATCAGCTGGAACTGATACGAGATATCCGGGAAGAGGCGCAATGGCTGATAAGGATTGTGGAAAATCTCCTTTCTGTTACACGGATTAATGGAGAAGATGCACGAATTAACACGGATATGGAAGTGGTGGAAGAGGTCATAGGAAGTGCGGTTCTTAAGTTTAAGAAACGTTTTCCGGAGATTAAGGTTTCTGTGGACATACCACAGGAAGTGCTTTTAGTACCCATGGACGCCATTCTGATGGAACAGGTTCTTGTAAACCTTTTGGAAAATTCTGTGCTTCATGGAAAGACAACCTCCTGCATACAGATTAATGTTCTCAAAAACTATGAGGAAAACAGAGTGATTATCACAGTGGAAGATGATGGGGAAGGAATCAGGGAATCGGTTCTGCCGACCATGTTTGAAGGAAATTTAAACTCCAGTGAAGGAGGGGAGTATGATTCCAAACGAAATATGGGAATCGGACTTTCGGTCTGCATGAGCATTGTTAAGGCACATAAGGGTGACATGAAAGCCGAAAATAAGAGCGATGGCGGAGCAAGAATCATGTTCTATCTTCCAATGCACAAGGAGGAAAAATAATGGAAATTAAGGACAGGGTATTGATAATTGAAGATGATAAAAGTATTCGGAATTTTTTAAGAGCCATTCTGGAGGCCAATCATTATGATGTACTGATGGCAAATTCAGGTGTGGAGGCATACAGTATGATTACCTCCCAGTGCCCGGATGTGGTGATCCTGGATTTGGGACTTCCGGACATGGATGGGATGGAAATTCTGAAAAATGTAAGGGAATGGTCTTCCATGCCGATTCTGGTGGTATCAGCGAGAAGTCATGAAAAGGATAAGGTACAGGCTTTGGATCTGGGGGCGGATGATTATATTACCAAGCCATTTGGAACTTCAGAGCTTCTGGCAAGAGTACGTACTGCAATACGTCATACCAGAACGTCTTGCATGAATGCGGAAAGCATCAAATCAGGAATTTTTGTGGCGGGTGGACTTAGCATAGATTATG
>CAMEUH010000126.1 GCA_945938055.1 uncultured Eubacteriaceae bacterium
CATCAGAAGTGTTCTGAATATTAGCAACATACGTTTCCAATGCATCCAGACACTGAAACAGAATATCCGCAAGACCACTGGAAACCTTCATCTTGCCATTCCGAATCTCAGATAACACATTTTCCATGTTATGGGTCAGATTCTGCATTCTCTTGTATCCCATGGTACCAGCCATTCCCTTTAAGGTATGGGCTGCACGGAATATTTCATTAATTGTGTCCTTGTTTTCTGGTTCCTTCTCCAGAATCATCAGTTCATCGCTAAGGGACTGTAAATGTTCCTTAGACTCATCAATAAAAATCTCTAAATACTGGCTTACGTCCATTTCAAGACACCCCCACGTTCTTAATAATTGCATCGGCGATTTCATCAAGAGGTCTGACCTCATCAACTAATCCCGACTCGGCGATTGCCTTTGGCATCCCATACACAACGCATGATTTTTCATCCTGTGCAATCACATATACTCGTTTTCTGGCCGCAAGATTCGTAATGCCTCTGGTACCATCTGCTCCCATACCGGTGAGTACCACACAGGTAATTTCATCAAAATCTGTGTGTACCAGAGAATCATACATGACATTGGCACATGGTCTTAATGCGTCAATCGGAGGATTATCATTCAACTGAATGCGGTAATTTCCTGCTTCCTTTACAATCTCCATGTGACGTCCGCCCGGGGCAATATACACATGCCCGTTTTCAAGAATTTCTCCATCCCGTGCTTCCGATACCCTGACCTTGCTGATTTCGTTCAGCCTCTGTGCCAATGATAAGGTAAACCCCTTTGGCATGTGCTGGACAAGAACCATCGGTGCATCCATGTTTGCCGGCAGCTTTGGAATCACACTTTGCAATGATTTTGGCCCGCCGGTGGAACACGCCAGGGCAATCAGTTTATTTCCTCTCGCCCTAACCGGAGCTGCATTTCTTCTTTCAAAACGCTTTACTTTCACTTCCTGCTTTATCTGTACCTTCTGGACATCAAATCCACAGGCAACATCCAGCGTGGAAAGCAGCTGTGTTTTAAAATCTTCCCCGGTAACTTTTGCATAATTAACCGGCTTCGTCACGAAATCAAATGCTCCCAGTTCCAGTGCCTGAATTGTTTCAGACGCCCCTTCTACTGCAAGAGTGCTTACCACAATCGTCTTATGCTTTACATGGTATTTCTGAAGTTTCTCCAGGACTTCCAACCCCGTCATTTTCGGCATGTTAATGTCCATGATGATGGCATCATATTCTTCCGGATTCTTCGTGATTTTTTCCAATCCTTCCAATCCGTCTCTTGCTATGCCTGCAACCTCATATTCACTTCGTGTTTTAATTATATCAGATATAACCCTTCTCATGAGTGCAGAGTCATCAATAATCAATATTTTTTTGCCCATTTTTACACGTCCTATTCCATCTTTCTTTTTCGAATGTTTCGTTCTTCTTTAAAAATATACTTAATCAGCATTTCCCTTTCTGCATCTTTAATCTGCACAAACTCAATGCGATTTTCATATACATTTTCCTTACCTCTGGCATTGGTTGAAGCTACAACCTTGGCAACAGCTTCGCATGGATATGTCACATCATCAATGACAAGATTCAAATGTACCATGATTTTATCCCCCGAATTCAGGCGTTCTTTTGCCACAAAACGAACGCCGCCTCCACTGATATCCAGCGTGACTCCTGCTGCATATGGCCGTTCCTGCATTTCATCGGAAATTTTTCCCATGGTACGGAAGAACTTTTCATCTTCTTCTCCAAACAGCTTATATTGAATCTCAATATTCGTTTCCAGACGGAAAAACTGCCTTCTCTGGTACTTTTTCAAATCCGAAAGCATTCTTACAACCAGCACGTAAACATTATTACTTTTATAACGGTTAACAATTTCTGCATTGGCTGCATAAATTCCTTTTTTCGCATAAAAATAGAGCTCATAACGTGCACCTACCGATAACGGAACCAGCTTTCCCTCAAAAATCGGCATTGCAATATATAATACGTCATCTTCCTCTTCATCAAATTCCAGAAGCTGACTGACATATACCCGTTCTGATTCATTTTTCTCAGAATTTAAGCGTTTACTTATTTCCCGCATTTCTATTTTATTGCCCAGCGCTAAAATTTCTGCCATCATGAATGATTCTCCTCATTTATCTTCTACGATTAAAAACATTTATAAAAAATCTGCCTACTCCGACTTTCTGACTGTAACCATTGTCATTATTTTCATCCAGAAGCTTTGCGATTTCGGCATACGCCCTTGTTGATGGAGCTCCCGGATACATGATGGACACCGGTTTTTGCTTCATGACAGCCTTAGTAACCGAAGAATCTAACGGAATGCATCCCAGCATGGTAAGATTAATGTTTAAAAAACGATTCACAACCATGTTCAGTTTTTCAAACAGATTCCTGCCTTCATTATATGAGTTCACACGGTTACACAGCACTTTAATCTGTGTGTCATTCTTATTAAATCCCGGAAACATATTCAATGCCTTTAATAAAGCATATGCATCCGTGATGGATGTCGGTTCGGGTGTTGTAACCAGAAGAACCTCCGCGCTTGCCGCCACAAATTCCAGCACACTTGGAGCAATTCCTGCACCGGTATCAATAATGACTACATCCGCCATTCGTTCCAGCTCAGACATTTTATAAACCAGACGCTTAATCTGTTCATTATCCAGATTTACCAGCTTTGCAATTCCGGAGCCTCCGGAAATAAATCCAACACCTTCCGGTCCCTGCATGATAATATCTTTCAGTTCTTTTCCCTTATACATGATATCCGACAGATTGTACTGCGGAATCACACCAAACATGACCTCTACATTTGCCAGTCCAAAGTCTGCATCCAGAATAATGACTTTTTTCCCAAGTTTTCGAAACTGTAATGCAAGATTAATGGCTGTACTGGACTTTCCGACGCCACCCTTACCGCTTGTAACCGTGATGACCCTTGCATTGCTAACCAGTTTCTGATTCTGATGTTTAATTATATTTCTTAAACCTTCAGCCTGATCCATACTACACATTTCCTCCAAGCAGCTGTTTTGCCAGCTTCTGTACGTTAATTGTTTCAATGTCATCCGGTACGTTCTGTCCTGCAGTCGTATAGGACAGACGTGCCCCGGTAAGAAGTTTGATATTCAGTATATTTCCCAGTGTACAGGTTTCATCCAGTTTCGTAAATAATAACTTATATTCTCCAAGATTCTCATATGCCTTGGCAATGCTAATCAGATCCCGGTACTTTGTTGTGACACTCAAAACCAGAAAGACCTCTGAGTCAATATGATTTTCTTCACTCTTGATAGACTTATACAAATCAATGACAGCATCCTTCTGCTCTGTGTTCTTATGGGATCTTCCTGCCGTATCAACCAGAATCAGGTCATAGTCCTTAAATTCATCCAATGCATTCTTTAATTCTTCCTCCGTATAAACCACACGAACCGGTACATCCAGAATATTCGCATAGGTATTCAGCTGCTCCACGGCAGCAATACGATAGGTATCCGAAGTGATAAATGCTACTTTTTTATGTTCATTCAATTTGAATTTTGACGCAATCTTTGCAATGGTAGTGGTCTTTCCAACACCCGTTGTTCCCACAAAAAACACAACTTTCTGGTGTTCCTTTAACGTGATGATATCTGCTTCTCCCAGTTTTAAAATTATCTTCTGATACACACCCGCAAGAATACTGTCAATATTAGACTCCTTTTTCAGCGAGCTTTCAATTTCATTCACAATGGCATTGGCATAACGCTCATCCACTTCATTGTCAATCAGCTTGTTGTATACAAGACGTAGTGTCTTAATGTTATTATTCATGGCTGCCTGACGAGGATCATCCGATTCATCATTAAAGTTCTTGTCTTCTTCACCGGCACTATTTTCTTCTTTCTTGTCCCTGCCTTTTTCCTTCATCTGGCTCTTTAACATTTCCGATAAATTATCCAGTTTCCGTTCAATTTCCTCTGAAGACGGCTTTACGTCAATATTTTCATCTGCCGCAACGTCAATATGCTGTTTTGCGGCATTCATGACCGGCTTTTTCTCATTAATTTCCTGCACAAAATCCTTTTCTTCCAGGGCTGCAGTAATTTCTACCCGGTCTTTCTTAAACAGTCGCATGATTCCACGCTGTTTAATGGTCTTCACATTTAAAACCACCGCCTGGGCACCAAGTTCTGCCTTTGCTTTCATGACCGCTTCTGTTTCTGTCTGTGCTTCAAATTTCTTTACTATCATCTTATGCTGTCACCATCCCAACTGACTGTAATTCCACATTTGAATCGACTTCATTATATGAAATTACTATGATATCTTTAAAATAATCACTTGCCAGCTTGCGAAAATACATTCTCACAATTGGCGAAGTAATAACGATTGGACTCTTTCCCATGCTTTCAAGCTTATTCAGCTCTGTTTCCACCGAATTCATGATTTTCTTCACACGATCCGGTGCCAGGGTAAGATAAGCTCCCTGTTCGGTCTGTTTGACAGAATTCATGATTTCCTGTTCAATTACCGGATCCAGCGTCACAACACTGGTTGTTTCATTTGGTGCGAAATACTTGCTGGATATGGTACGCTTCAAGCTCTGTCTCACATATTCCGTAAGAATGTCCGTGTCCCTGGTTGCTCCTGCATGATCTGCAATGGTTTCAAAAATCGTCACCAGATCACGGATGGAAATACCTTCACGCAGCAGATTCTGAAGTACTTTCTGAATCTCGCCCACGCCAACCAGCTTTGGTATCAGTTCCTCCACAACCGTGGAATTGCTTTCCTTAACATTATTAATAAGATTCTGTACATCCTGTCTTGTAAGAAGCTCTGCAATATGTTCACGAATCACTTCCGTAAGATGCGTTGCGATAATAGACGGCGCATCTACCACGGTATAACCAAGAGATTCTGCACGTTCACGCTGGCTTTCCGTAATCCAGATTGCCGGCAGATGGAACGACGGCTCAAAGGTTGGAATTCCGGTAATCTCCTCTTCCACATATCCCGGATTCATCGCCATGTAATGGTCAAATAGGATTTCTCCTTCACTCACCTGAATTCCTTTAATCTTAATAATATACTGATTTGGATTCAGCTGAATGTTATCTCTCAGACGGATAATCGGTACCACGGTACCAAGCTCTAAGGCAATCTGACGCCGTATCATGACAACACGGTCCAGAAGGTCTCCGCCTTGATTCACGTCAGCGAGCGGTATGATTCCATAACCAAATTCGAGTTCAATCGGGTCAACAGACAGCAGGGAAGTAACATTTTCCGGCTTTCGGATTTCTTTTGCCTGCTCCTCTTCCGATTCCACTTCACTTTCAATCGACTTGACACCTTCCCTCTTCTTGGTCATGGCTCCTATCACAATAAAGCTGATACCAAAAAGACCAAAGACTACTGTCGGAAGTGGTGTTGTAATTCCAAGAACCAGCATGGTTGCTCCAACCATGAACAGTACATTTCCCATGGAAAACAATTCTCCCACCAGCAAATCCGAAAGACCTTCTTCCTTTGCCCCTTTGGTTACGAGAATACCGGTTGAAAGAGAAATGAGCAGAGACGGAATCTGACTCACCAGGCCATCACCAATGGTAAGAATGGCATACTTATCCAGAGCCTCTGCAATCGCAAGGTTCTGACGCGTCACCCCCATGATGATTCCGCCTACAAGGTTAATCACCGTAATGATAAGGCCTGCCGTGGCATCACCTTTTACATATTTGGTTGCACCATCCATGGCCCCAAAGAAACTGGACTCTTCCTGAATCTTCTTTCTTCGTTCAATGGCCTCCTTATCGGTAATGGCACCTGTATTTAAATCGGCATCGATTGCCATCTGCTTACCTGGCATTGCATCCAGTGTAAATCTTGCAGTAACTTCAGATACTCGCTCTGAACCTTTATTAATAACAATAAACTGTACAATCAGCAAAATAACGAAAATAATGGCACCGATAACCAAATCGTTACCACCGACGAACTCTCCAAACGCCGTTACAACTTCTCCCGGGTCACCTGTTGATAAAATCAAACGGGTCGAGGACACATTGAGCGAAATACGAAAAATCGTAGTAAACAAAAGCATCGTTGGAAATGCCGCCATGTCCAGAACCTCTTTTGAGTAAAGCGAATTAAAAAGTATGACAAAGGCAAAGCCCATGTTTAACGCAATCATCACATCCAGAAGCCCAGAAGGAATAGGAACAATAAAGAAAACCACAGCCGCAAGAATATAAATTCCGATTGCAAGATCTGTTTTTCTCACGATTCATTCCTCCTCTAAAAAATGTCATATAGTATAGTATAACACGAAATCATGTTAAATGACTATCTATTTATGCAAAAAAATATAAATTTCGACAAAAGGGGCAGAATCAAATCTTATGATGAAGAGAATATACGAATGCAAGGACCTCTGCTACTGCCTGATAAAGTTCCGGCGGAATTTCTGCTCCCACCTCAACATTGTTATACAAAAGTCTGGCAAGAGGCTTATTCTCCACAATCTCAATCTGATATTCCTTTGCTTTATCCTTAATCTGAAATGCCAGATAATCCGCACCCTTGGCTATGACAACCGGTGCCTTGGATACATTGGTGTCATATTTGAGAGCCACAGCAAAATGAGTCGGGTTCGTAATAACGACATCTGCTTCCGGCAAAGCCTGCATCATTCTCCTTCTGGATGCCTCCTGCATCTTTCTCCGGATTTGTCCTTTAATCTGTGGATCACCTTCTGTCTGCTTATACTCATCCTTCGTTTCCTGTTTGGTCATCTTCATGTCTTCTTTAAATTTATGCTTCTGGTAAAATAAATCAACTACACCAATAATCAGGAAAACAGCACTAATCCGGATTCCCAGATCTACAATCAGCTGTCCTGTTAGTGCAATGGCCTGATTCAGAGAAATATTATAAAGAGAAAGAAGCAGTTCATATTGGTCCTTCACCATATCAAAAACCATGTAGGCAATCACCCCAAGCATGGCAATGCTTTTTAGTAATTCAACCAGCTGTTTAGCCGAAAAAATCCGTTTAAACCCAGAAATCGGGCTAAATTTACTCAGCTTTGGCTGCAATGGTTTTGTTGTCACCTTCCAGCGAATCTGCAGGG
>CAMEUH010000127.1 GCA_945938055.1 uncultured Eubacteriaceae bacterium
CCTGTCCACTTACGGAATGCTGTCTGGGATGGCATTTCCATTAATCATGCTTCCATCCACGCTGGTCAACTCATTCTCTGCCATGCTGCTCCCTGCAGTTTCCGGAGAAAGCCACGCTGGTGAAAAAAATGCACTTTCACAAACCATTCTTACCGCCTATGAATGCAGTCTCGTCACTGGTATTTTCTGTCTGGGTGCCTTTCTCATCTGGGGCAAAGAAGCAGGAACCCTGCTATTTCACGAAGAACAAGTTGGTATCTATGTCACGGCCTTTGCATGGATGTGTCCGTTTCTTTACATCAGCACCACACTGGCAAGCATTTTAAATGGTCTGGGAAAGACCAATACAACCCTCTTCATGGATGTGACCTCATTTTCCCTCCGTATTCTTCTCATTTTCCTGCTCATACCGAAGATGGGAATTACCGGTTATTTCATTGCCTTTCTTGCCAGTGAGATTTATCTTGCCATACTCAGTGTTCTCGCTCTCTGGAAAATACACCCGGTTACCTTAAACGCCTTCCACCTCATTATCAAGCCGCTTCTTTCCCTTATCATTTCCGCCGGGGCAGGAATATACAGCCACGCTGTCATAAAAAGTATGCTGCCAGCCCTCCCTCCGCTTTGCTGGCTGATTTTTTCCGGCGGTATCATGGGAATCCTGTATTTATTTTTTATGTATGTCATTTTTGCCACAAAAATAAAAAAGCTGCCGCAATAATGCGGCAGCCTGCAAGATCCTTTTTAAACTCTTGACAGATATTCACCTGTTCTGGTATCAATCTTAATCACATCATCCTGATTTACAAAAAGCGGAACATAAACAGTTGCACCAGTCTCAACAGTAGCCGGCTTTGTGGCACCGGTAGCGGTATCACCCTTTACACCTGGTTCTGTCTCTGTAATGACAAGTTCTACAAAAAGAGGTGGTTCAATGGCAAATACCTGACCCTTATGGGAACAAAGCTTAACCATTTCATTTTCCTTAACAAACTTCAGGGAATCGCCAACGCTCTCTGCATTTAACGCAATCTGGTCAAATGTATTCACATCCATGAAGTTATATAAATCACCCTCATTGTATAAGTACTGGTAATCTGCCTTCTCGATATGTGCCTGCTCAAGCTTCTCTGTCGGACGGAATGTCTTTTCAATCACACCGCCACTCTTAATGTTCTTTAACTTTGCTCTGACAAAAGGTGAACCCTTACCAGGCTTTACGTGCTGGAACTCTATAATTGTGTAAATATTACCTTCCATCTCAACTGTTAAACCGTTTTTAAAATCTCCTGCCTGTACCATCTTCTGGTATACCTCCTTGGAATAATCTTATAATATTCTATAATAAACAATGCTATTTGACAAGACTTTTTTTACAGATGCTTTCGAAAACACTAATATCCCCACTCTCTCATCAGCTCCTCATAAACTTCAAAAAGAGTTTTTCCATCGGTTCCCACAATAATGTCTGCTGTGTCTTCATAAATATCAAGGCGTTCATCCATCAGGGATTCAATTTTCTTTCGCAAATCCGTCCCCTGAAGAAGAGGTCTTGTTTCATCTCCCTTAAGTCTTCTGACCAGCTCATCTACGGATGTATCCAGAAAGACTACCCTTCCAAGTCTTTTTAACAGACGCTGGTTTTCTTCCCTGACAGGAAGTCCGCCTCCCACAGAAATTACCGTAGACTTCTGTATTCGTGCTTCCTTTTCATCTCCATCTCCCAACAGCATGTGAAGGGTCTTTGTTTCCAAATCCCTGAAATACGCTTCTCCCTTCCTTGCGAAAATTTCGCTGATACGGATTCCTTCCATTTTTTCAATAAATTCATCCGTATCCAGAAAATCCATCTGCTGTCTGTCTGCCAGCCATTTTCCAAATGTGCTTTTCCCGCAGCCCATAAATCCAATTAAAATTACATTAATCATGAATTTCCAATTCCTTTTTTAATCTTTCAAAAACCTGATTCGAAACCGCTTTTTCCACCTCTATGTCATTCCATAATTCATATGCTGCAACAGCCTGGTACAAAAGCATTTTCAGTCCGTTAAATGCTCTTCCTCCATGTTTCTTAACCATTTTCATGAACCGTGTCTCATACGGATTATATATAATGTCATACCCTGTATGGATGTTCTCATAGAATGCTTCATCCTCTATTACCACATCCCCATCATTTGGATGCAGCCCCACACTGGTGGTCTGAATACAAAGATAATTTCCCTTTGGAATCTCCTGATAATCCGCAAGTGCCATGGGAACAATCACATTTCTTTGCATTTTCCGGTTTACTTCATTTGCAATCACTTCTGCTTTCTCCACCGTGCGATTCAGGAGATAGACCTTATCTGCTCCCTTATCCGCACACAGAAAAGCAATGGCACGGGAAGCACCACCTGCTCCCAGAAGAATGACATGTTCCCCGGACAGCCGGACGCCTTCCTCCACAAGACTCCGGTAAAGTCCCAGAATATCCGTATTATAGCCTTTATATCCACCATCTGCGCGAACCAGTGTATTAACAGCCCCTATTGCCTCAGCCAGCGGGTCTGTCTCTACCAGGCTCTTTAAGACTTCCTGCTTATGAGGAACCGTCACGTTCATTCCCAGAATATTCAGCGCATACGCTCCCCTGACAGCATCACAAACCATATCTTTTTCCACCTTAAAGGTCGCATACACCATGTTAATACCCAGAATTTCTGAAATTGCATTATGTATCAACGGTGAACAGGAATGTTCCACCGGATTGCCAATCAATCCACACACCCTCGTCTTCCCATCAATCATCCTCTATCGACCTCCTGTTTTCTCTGATTTCTTTTGTAAAAATATAACACAATTTTCTCCAGATACCGTTTTAGCACAATCTGAATCTCTTCCTTAGGATGAATGGGTTTTACCAGGATACTATGAATTCCTGTCCTTTTCGCTCCCCACACATCTGTAAAAAGCTGGTCGCCCACAAAAAGAGTATTTGTAAGATTCGTTCCCATCAGTTCCATGGCTTTCCGGTATCCTTTTTTAGAAGGCTTGTCTGCCTTAAAGATAAATTTGGAATCTACCTGTTTTGCAAAGCTTTCCACTCTGGGCCGCTTGTTATTTGACAAAAGGCAGGTATCCATTCCAAGCCTTTTCAGGCGTTTAAAAAGCTCCATTGCCCTCTCATCTGCCGGTTCACCATGCATGACAAGAGTGTTATCTATGTCAAAGATAACACCCTTACAGCCTGTCTCACTAAATTGTTCAAAATCAATTTCATATGTGCTGTCCAGATATTCATCCGGATAAAACCTGTCTAACATTCTTCTACTCCAAAAACTTCTTTAATTCATCCATGAACGTATTCACGTCCTTGAATTCCCGGTAAACGGAAGCAAACCGTACATAGGCAACTGCATCTACTTCATTCAGTTTGATCATGACAATCTCTCCAATCTTACTGGTTGGAACTTCCCTTTCCCCCAGCGAGAAAATCGCAGCTTCTACCTCATCCACAATGGCATTAATCTCATTGATGGAAACCGGACATTTATAACAGGAACGTAAGATTCCCGCTTCTATCTTTCTGCGGTCATAAGGTTCCCTCTTATCATCCTTCTTAATCACAATTAACGGAATCATTTCCACCTTCTCATAGGTGGTAAAACGCTTCTTACATGCGCTGCATTCCCTTCTTCTGCGGATGGAATTATTCTCCTCAACCGGTCTGGTATCCACAACGCCTGTATCTTCACTGCCACAAAACGGACACTTCATCAAACGTCCTCCTTTTCCAATACTTTCAATAAAAACATTATATGCAATCTTTCCCGAACGGTCAACTGCATTTTCTGCACACCTCTTCCAGACGTACTCTTACCAGGATAGCATCAGGACCGATGCATTCAATCCGTTCAAAAGGAATGACATATTCCACATCCCGAAAGCAAAAAGAAAAAAATCGCACGGGACCTGGCACAATAATGGCACAGATGCAGCCCTTATGTATGTCAAAATCCACGTCTGACACAAATCCGATAATTTTTCCGTCACAGACATTTACGACTTCCTTATTTTTCAAATCACAAATTCTCATATTCTCACCCCTATTAATAGAATATGAAAAATAACTTTTTTTGCCAGTTCTTTCAAGTATAAAGATTCCATTTAAGGAAAAAATCTTTTTATAAGCTTTTCGAAAAACATCTTGGGAGGAACAAAAAATGGCAGTATATAAAGTAGAAATCTGTGGTGTCAACACAGCGACACTTCCACTATTAAAAGACGAGGAAAAAGAAGAACTGTTTAAACGAATCCAGGAAGGAGACAATGAAGCCCGGGAACTATACATCAAAGGAAATCTCCGGCTTGTTTTAAGTGTCATCCAGCGTTTTGCAAACAGTAACGAAAATGTAGATGATTTATTTCAGATTGGCTGTATCGGTCTGATTAAAGCAATAAATAATTTCGACGTAACCCAGCAGGTCAAATTCTCCACCTATGCCGTACCCATGATTATCGGTGAAATCAAACGTTATCTGCGTGATAATAATTCCATCCGTGTTTCCCGTTCCTTACGTGACACGGCATATAAAGCCATTTACGCGAAGGAGTCTCTCACCCGGAAAAACCAGAAGGAACCCACCATCACGGAAATTGCCAGTGAAATCGGCATTAGTAAGGAAGACATCGTGATGGCATTAGATGCTATTCAAAGTCCGATGTCACTCTATGACCCGGTTTATTCCGAAGGCGGAGATACCCTGTATGTGATGGATCAGATTAGTGACAAGAAATGCAGCGAAGAAAACTGGGTTCAGGATCTTGTTTTATCCAATGCCATCAGCCGTCTGACCCCACGCGAAAAACAAATTATTACCCTGCGCTTCTATGACGGCAAAACGCAGATGGAAGTTGCCGAAGAAATCGGTATTTCCCAGGCCCAGGTCAGCCGTCTGGAAAAAAATGCCTTAAAATCCATGCGTCGCTACCTGGAATAAAAAGTTATACAACAAGGTAAAAGAAAGTCTTGATACACAGTCTCCGACACCTTGCACGGAAAATGTATATCAAGACTCACCTTGCCTTATGGCGTGTATATATTCCGTTCTTTCTTATAATCTCCCCTTCTATTCAAACCTCACAATCTCTTTTTTCAACCTCTTAATAATTTTCTTTTCCAGACGTGAGATGTACGACTGAGAAATTCCCAGCAAATCTGCCACTTCCTTCTGTGTCATCTCCATCCCATCCGCCGCAGTAAGTCCAAACCGCAGATCAACAATCGTCCGTTCCCTCTCGGACAATTTACTGATTGCCTTATTCAAAAGCTTTCTTTCCACTTCATCCTCGATATCCTTATAAATGACATCTTCATCTGTCCCAAGGATATCCGAAAGAAGAAGCTCATTTCCATCCCAATCCACATTAAGCGGTTCATCAATGGATACCTCAAGCTTTGTCTTGTTATTTCTGCGAAGATACATCAGAATCTCATTTTCAATACATCTTGATGCATAGGTTGCAAGCTTTATATTCTTATCCGGTTTATAAGAATTAATTGCCTTAATTAATCCGATGGTTCCAATGGAAATCAAATCCTCCACACCCACACCGGTATTATCAAACTTCTTGGCTATGTAAACCACAAGCCGCAGATTATGCTCAATCAGCATACTTCTCGCCTTGTCATCCTTTTCATCACCAAGCCTTTTAATCACCCTTGCTTCTTCTTCTGCCTCCAATGGCGGGGGCAAGACATCCGCTCCACCGATATAGGGAATTTCCCCCTGATTCAAAAACATCAGGTTTTTAATGGTAGGCACCATTTTAAAATGGAACCGTTCCGGAACCGCCACCTTTAATATCATACTCTTTTCCCCTATTCTTTCAATTTCTAAGGACTGCCGCATTAATCAGTGCGTCGTAGGAAGACGTTTCTGTTAATGCCCCGTCATAAATCCCAATTGCCGCAGAATCCTTAAATATCATCCTGTTGCGTTCATAAATTTCCATGCTGTCCACATCAATCACCGGCAATAATCCGCTTTCCTTTCCAACGGAATGATACGGAATCAGCCGGTAATGAAGAGCAGCATAATCTTTTTCACCGGAAAGAATCCGATTCAGCACAGCCGATCTTACGATATGTACCATTTTCCCCGTATACGGGTCTGTCAGCACATTGCCCGTGTCCACAAGACCATTAAACTGTACCCGGTGATTCTGAATCGTTAACCGAACCTTATAAATGTTACTTCCATAATTCTTTCGTACCTTTATCATGATTCTTCCAAGGCAAATGATTCCATAAAAAACCGCTATTCCCAAAAAAATCTGCTCTTTTTGTATGATACCGCTGACAAAGGCATATCCAAAACCAAGATAATTCCATCCGGCATAGCAGATACCCGAAAGACAGAAGGTTACCACATAAAGAACCAATATTCCCTTTATCATTTTCTTTCTATTACTCCACCCCATAATGATCAATAACATTAATACGGGAATAACAACATATGTAATCATACCAAGGAATCCTTTCAGCTGTTCCTGATATTTCATAAGGATGATTTCCACTACTGCCCATAAACTTCCCGTAAGAGATGCCATTATCTTTTTCCAGATGCTTACTGAAAATTCCATGACATGGGCTGTTACATGCAGAACAATATAATCCATCACAAAGTTCACCAGGAAAAAAACATCAAGATAAATCCTGTACTGCAACCTTCACCTCCATGGTCCGCCAATGTCCGGCGTTAATTACAGGTATTATTATATGTCATGCTTCGTATAAATTTTGTCGTTTTATGAGCGTGGTTTATAAAAATTGATTGACAGACTTCGACACCTGTTTTGATATCGTAAAGATTTTACCATCCTGAACAGAGCAGATGCACTTTTTGCTCCATAACAAAAAAGACAGCCTGTCAAACAGACTGCCTCTTATTGATTGAATCATTATTTCTTCTGAAGGAAATCCGGAATACTGATTCCCTTTTCCTTTACCGTGCTTCTTACCGGCTGCTGTGGCTGCTGCTGACGGAAGCCCTGATTTGCGGCGTTTGGATTTGCC
>CAMEUH010000128.1 GCA_945938055.1 uncultured Eubacteriaceae bacterium
TGTATGTGCCGATATGGGTGGCACCACTATGTATCAGCTTGATTTAAAAGGACCTATTGGCTTGGTTATTGGTAACGAGGGAGAGGGTGTCGGACGTTTGGTGAAGGAAAAATGTGATATGATTGCTTCCATTCCCATGAAGGGTGACATTGATTCCCTGAATGCTTCGGTTGCAGCGGGAGTTCTTGCGTATGAAATCGTAAGACAGAGATTGAAATAGGTGGGTAAATGATAAAGCATTATAAAGAGCTTAGTGATGAACAACTGATTGAAGCATATCACAAGGGAACGGAGGAAGCCTGTGAGGAACTCCTGGACCGTTATAAGAATCTTGTGCGCAAGAAAGCAAAGGCAATGTATATTGCAGGCGGGGACAGTGATGATCTGATTCAGGAAGGAATGATAGGACTTTATAAGGCAATTCGGGATTATGATGTAGAGAAAACGGCATCATTTCTGACCTTTGCCAGTATGTGCATTAACCGGCAGATGTGTACGGCGGTCAGTACGGCAAACCGCAAGAAGCATAATCCGCTGAATTCCTATGTTTCCTTTTATGCTCCGATTGAAGGAGAGGGCAATGAAGATGGTGAGACGACGCTTTCGGATGTGCTGATTTCAGAACAGGAGCAGAATCCGGAGGAACTCTACATCAACCAGGAGTCAGCTCAAAGCATGGAAAACAGATTGTTTCATACATTGAGTGAATATGAACGTCAGGTAGTGACGTATTTCATGCAGGGAGAGGGGTATGTGGAAATTGCCGCACGGATGGGAAAGTCGCCAAAGTCCATAGATAATGCCCTGCAAAGAATTAAAAATAAACTTTTGAATATTTTATGATTTTTCTTGACTTTTGCCTTTAAAACGATTATACTCAAATAGTTCTGTTTCGTGAAAACATAAGGGACTAAGCTTCTGTGGCGCAGCTGGTAGCGCAACTGATTCGTAATCAGTAGGTCGAGGGTTCGAATCCCTTCGGAAGCTCTTGACAAATTGGATATTTGTCGTTATATTATATAATTGTTTGCTGCTATAGCTCAGTTGGTAGAGCGTCGCATTGGTAATGCGGAGGTCACGGGTTCGACTCCCGTTAGTAGCTTTTTGCTTTTTATGGAGACGTATCGAAGTGGTCATAACGGGGCTGACTCGAAATCAGTTTGCCGGGCAACCGGCACGCGGGTTCGAATCCCGCCGTCTCCGTTTTTTGTCTGCAAGTACTTTTATGGTATTTGTGGACTTTTTTTCTTTATATTTTTTCTTATGTGTGGTAAAATATAAACTAATACGGATTAGAAAAGAAATGAACCATGGAGGTAATTATGGAGAACGAAACAATATCCAAAAATTTTATTGAACAGATTATTGAGAAAGATATTGAAGAAGGACACTGCAAGGTGGTAAAGACAAGGTTTCCTCCGGAGCCAAATGGTTATCTTCACATAGGACATGCCAAATCAATTTTATTAAATTATGGACTGGCACAGGAATATCATGGTCAGTTTAATTTGAGATTTGATGATACCAATCCAACGAAAGAAGATATTGAATTTGTGGAATCCATTAAGAAGGATGTAGAATGGCTGGGAGCAGACTGGGAAGACCGCTTGTTTTTTGCTTCTTCTTATTTTGACCAGATGTATGAATATGCAGTTAAGCTCATTAAAAAAGGCAAAGCATATGTCTGTGACCTGACACCGGATGAGATTCGTGAATACCGCGGCACACTGACACAGCCGGGTAAGAACAGCCCATACCGCGACAGAAGTGTGGAAGAAAATTTAGAGCTATTTGAGAATATGAAGAACGGGATGTATGAGGATGGAAGCAGGGTGCTTCGGGCAAAGATTGACATGGCATCTCCGAACATTAACATGCGTGACCCGATTATTTATCGTGTGGCACACATGACTCATCATAGTGCGGGAGATAAGTGGTGTATTTATCCGATGTATGATTTTGCGCATCCGATTGAGGATGCCATTGAAGGAATTACACATTCCATCTGTACACTGGAATTTGAAGACCACAGACCTCTTTATGACTGGGTGGTAAGAGAGTGTGAATTTGAGAATCCTCCAAAGCAGATTGAATTTGCAAAGTTATATCTGACCAATGTGATTACCGGAAAACGATATATTAAAAAGCTGGTACAGGAAGGGATTGTGGATGGCTGGGATGACCCGCGTCTGGTTTCCATCGCTGCACTTCGAAGAAGAGGTTTTACGCCGGAATCTATTAAGATGTTTGTAGACCTGGTGGGAGTATCTAAGGCAAACAGTTCCGTGGATTATGCAATGTTAGAATACTGTATCCGTGAGGACTTAAAGCTTAAGGCAAAGAGAATGATGGCAGTTCTTGATCCGGTTAAGCTGATTATTGATAATTATCCGGAAGGACAGATTGAGTATCTTGATGTTCCGAATAATCAGGAAAATGAAGAAATGGGAACCAGAAAGGTTCCTTTTGGTAAAGTGCTTTACATTGAACGGGAAGATTTCATGGAGGAGCCTCCTAAGAAATATTACCGTCTGTTCCCTGGAAATGAAGTAAGACTCATGAGTGCTTATTTTGTAAAATGCGAAAGCTTTGTCAAGGATGAAAATGGTGTCATTACAGAGATTCATTGTACTTATGATCCGGAGACAAAGAGCGGTTCCGGTTTTACGGGCCGTAAGGTTAAGGGTACCATCCACTGGGTATGTGCAGATACCGCACAGGAGGTGGAAGCAAGACTTTATGAGAATATTGTGGATGAAGAGAAGGGCGTTTACAATGAAGATGGTTCTTTAAACCTGAATCCGAATTCCCTTACGGTATTAAAATCCTGTTATGTGGAACCGAGCTTTTCTGATGCCGTTGCAGGAGACAGCTTCCAGTTTGTCAGAAATGGATTTTTCTGTATTGACACAAAGGATTCCACGAAAGAGCATCTGGTATTTAACCGGATTGTATCCCTTAAGAGTTCCTTTAAGATTAACGGGTAGAGGTTTGTAAATAACAGACAGGCATAAAATAAAGGAGGCACTATGGATAATTTACTTTCCGGATTGGATAAGCTGGGACTGAATCTCAATGATTTTCATAATGTATATGAAGAGGTACCGGAACCGAAAAAAGAAGAAGTGAAAGAAGAGGAAAAGAAGGCACCGGCTGTCAATGAAGAAGAGATGATTTTTGAAAAAACTCTTTCCTGTCCGGTGTGTGGCAAGCAGTTTAAGACGAAGGTAGTTCGTACGGGTAAGGCAAAACTGATCGGGACAGATACGGATTTAAAACCAATTTATGCCGGATTTGAACCTTTAAAGTATGACATTATTGTATGTCTTCATTGTGGATATGCAGCAACAAGCAAAGCCTTCGGACATATTACGCCGGGACAGGTAAAGCTGATTCGGGAAACGATTTCTTCCGGATTTAAGGGACTTACCAATTCCTCGGGAATTTATACCTTCCAGGAAGCTATTGAGCGACATAAACTGGCATTGGCAAATGTCATGGCAATGCGTGGAAAAAACAGTGAACGGGCATATATCTGTCTTAAGATGGCATGGCTGTACCGCAGTATGTTATCCGGCATTCCGGAGGATGCTGAGAAGCTTTCCGGACTCCGGAAGGAGTGCGAAGAGGGTGAGAACAATTGTATCCGTCTGGCATATGAAGGTTTTTCCACCAGCTATTCCAAGGAAATTCCGCCAATTTGTGGAATGGACATGAATACAATAACATATTTGCTGGCAGATCTGGCAAGAAGATGTGGAGATTACGAGAATAGCAAAAGATACATTGCTGCAATTTTTAATTCCAGAAGTGTGAATTCCAGATTAAAGGAACGTGCAAGGGAATTAAAAGAATTATTAGATCATGAAAAGAGTGGAAAAAAGTCATGAAAATAATAAATACCGGGTTTACAAGAAATAAAATTGTATTCACAGGTATCTGGGCTGTATGTATTAATTTTCTTGTGGAATGTTTGAACCGGCATAGTCTGGTGAAAGGTGTTGTGCATATGGTCACAACACCTTATATTTTTCTTCTGAATGTTTTGATTATAGCCTTTACGTTAAGTTCTGCATGGTTATTTTATCGGAGAAGATTTGTTTTTGGATTGATTAGTTTTCTCTGGATTCTTGCAGGTATCGTTAATTTTATCGTGTTGTTATTTCGGAAAACGCCATTTACGGCAAATGATTTTACGCTGATAAATGATGCGTTAATAATTATGCGTTCCTATATTAATCCATTTGGGATGATTCTGATGTTTTTGTGCTTTGCAGCATCGATTCTTGGAATTATTTATTATTGGTTTAAAAGTCCGAAAATCACAGAGAAAATTAATTATTATAAAACAATCGGTTCCATCGGGATTCTCTGGCTTCTGCTTTATGGAATGCTTTGGATTGGTTTTGCAACGGGAATGCTGGAGCCAAGATTCGGTAATATTACAACTGCATTTCAGAAATTTGGTTTTGCATATGGATTCAGTAACAGTATTTTTGATAACGGAATTGACAAACCGAAGAATTATAAGGAAGAAAATTTTGAAGAAATTCAGGAGGTTCTTCCGGAACAGACTTCTGAGACAGAAGAAGTGGAGGAAAAGGAATATCCGAACATTATCTTTTTACAGCTGGAATCCTTCATGAATCCGGCATTGATTCAGAATGCCGCATACTCGGAGAATCCGGTACCTAATTTTGCCAGATTATATGAACGATATCCATCGGGATATCTTAAGGTGCCTTCTTTTGGTGCAGGAACTGCCAATACGGAGTTTGAAGTGATGACGGGAATGAATCTGGATGATTTTGGGACGGGAGAATATCCGTACAAAACTGTTTTAAAGAACCAGGCATGTGAAACGATTTGTTATAATCTGCGTTCAGCAGGGTATACGGCACATGCAATTCATAATAATGACGGTTCGTTTTATAACCGGTACCGCGTGTTTGCAAACCTTGGTTTTGATACATTTACGTCCATTGAATACATGGGAGAGTGCCAGAGTAATCCAACAGGCTGGGCGAAGGATTCGGAACTGATAAAGTACATTATGATGGCGCTGGATTCTACGGAAAATCAGGATTTTATTTATGCAATTTCCGTACAGGGACATGGAGATTATCCGGAATCGTATGAAGAAATGGCAGAACTGACGGCGGAGAATCCGATGAAATATGACATTAAGGTAACCGATTTTTTTGATGAAAATACGGCTGGTTTTGAATATTATCTGGATCAGATTAAGGAAATGGATGATTTTCTCGGAGAATTAATTCGAACCCTATCTCTTAGGAAAGAAGAAACAATTCTGGTATTTTACGGGGATCATCTTCCGGGTTTTGCTTTTACGGAGGAGAATCTGAAAACCCAGGATCTCTATCAAAGCCAATATGTCATCTGGAGCAGCCGGGATTATGGATTTGAAGACTGCGATATGGAGAGTTATCAGCTGGCATCCCATGTTTTGGAAAAACTGGGAATTGAAAATGGTATTATAAACCGTTATCATCAAAAGTACCGTGAATCGGAACAATACCTGGAGCATCTGACCTTGCTGGAATATGATATTCTGTACGGTGATAAGAAGGTTTATGACAATCAGGAACTTTATGCTTCCACGAATCTTAAGATGGGGCTTCGGGATATCTCTGTTATTAAGGCATATAATTATAATGAACGGATTTGTGTGGAAGGAACGAATTTTAATAAATACAGTTTTGTTTTGATTAACGGTAAGGAATATGAGACGGAATGTATTAATCCCCATACGCTCGTGGTGCCTGATGTAAGGCTTGAGGATGGGGATATCATAACAGTCGTCCAGCATGGAGAGGATGGCATGATTTTAAGTACTACCAGTGAATTTATTTATCATTTTGAATAATCCCATTGGATTTTATCATGGCACGTGGGATGGCATCCTTGGAATTTTTCCATGGAGCATCAGCGTTACGGTAATCAAATTTATCAATAAACCATGCCAGGTCATCCCGGACACGTTCCATGTTGGATTGATATAATTGTCTGGTAATTGTTACAAATTCATCCAAATCAGAGCCCCTTAAGGAATCAGGGGCTTTTTCCATGAGAAGCCGAAAATGCTCATTACAAAAGCCATTGGAATGAGTATATCGTTCTTTAAAGGTAGAGTCGGATTTCCATAAGTAAAAAATAGTATCGATGTAGCGGTCAAAAACTTGTCCAATCCGTTCACAGACAAAACAGGAGGAGTTCAGTTTTTCCAGATAGGAAAGCAAAGGACTCTTGCCATCGGATGCAGTTTTTTTAAAGAGTCCTTTCTTCTCATCCGTTTTTTCAGAAAGAGAAGAGGTTTCACGGATGACACGGTCAAAATGGGTTTTCAGAATCAGGGCAATTCCAAGCTTATTACCGGATGTATAAATCATTTCCATATGCTTCTGACAGAATCCCTTTTCATCGGTCTGCATTCTTGTGTCGTCTTCCATGTAGCTTGGTCCCATGGTATATTCAATGGCAGCATCCTCCAGTGTCTTTCGCATCAGACAGACCGGGCATTCACAGTCACCGGAAAAGGCGTCATTTACAGGAATAGCGTATAATTTTTCTTTCATGTCAGAAACCTCCTTTATAAATGTAGTATAACATTGATGGAAATTCTGCGTCACTTATGATATGATGAGAAAATAAAATTGTTTCTGATTGGAAAGACAGACGGAGGATTTTGCCGGGATGAATGAGCTGACAATTGAACTGCATACAGAATCACAGGTATCGTTATACGAACAGATTTATAATTACATAAAAGAAGAAATCAGGAATCATGTCATAAAATGTGGAACACGGATTCCTTCCACACGGATTCTGGCAAAACATCTTCAGGTGAGCCGGAGCACCGTGCAGATGGCGTATGATCAGCTTCTTTCCGAAGGGTATATTGAGGCACAGCCATGTAAGGGATATTATGTGGCGGAAATTGATGGTATCTACAATGTAAGCCTGGTTACGGAAAGCACGGACGAAATCGTAAAGGAACGGGAAAATTATCTTTATGACTTTTCACCGAGAGGAAT
>CAMEUH010000129.1 GCA_945938055.1 uncultured Eubacteriaceae bacterium
TCCTCTCTTTCCCGAATATACTCATCCACCCGGAAGGTGCCTAAAGCAGAATATACATCCCGAATGATACTTTTTGTTACTTCCAGCGCCTCTTCCCTGCCACAGGCAAGACCTACCACAAAAATATCATTTTCTTTATAATGCTTCTGAAGTAATTCATTATAGGAATAGATATCCAGTACGTTTTCGCTGTTGGAAGGCAAGGTAATAACATATGCATTGGAAAGACGCCGTTTATTTATTTTTCGGAATAACTGATAGTGTTTCTTGGCTGCTCTCTCTCCAAGATACAGATTTTTATACCATTCCATGCCTTCATCCTTTTACAAATTATGAATCTTCTTCCATCAGCATATGAAGAAGTGCCATGGTCGCCTTCTTTTCCGCCAGGTCACTACACTGTTCCAGTGAAGTCTTCACATAACTGATAATTTCATCCATGTTATTAAAAAATACCGGAAGGGATGCTAAAACCAATGACATTACTGCACGGTTATATTCTTTTGCATTCTTTAAAAAGCTCGCTGCCATCGTTTCATGATAATCGGAGAATGCAGCATTCACATCCTCTTCTGTTGCAGTTTTCTGTGACTGTCTTTCTTCCAGACTGACAAAATGACTTCCGGATGAAAGTCTTGCAATTTTCTTAAGGCTTTCAAAATGTTCCCAAAGTCCCCGTTCCTTTAATTCATCGGATAATGAATTGTCCATTTCATCAATTACGTAATCATTTGCACTAATCTGCATGTATATCCGTTCCTGTTTGCCCTCGAAGGAAATAAAGTAATCCGTTATATCACCATCTGCATCATCAAGTCCTTTTCCATTCTGCTTAAGAACAGCATCAATGATGGAAATACACTTTCCTGCCTCTTCGCTTTCATAAAACGCATTCGGTCTTGCGAGGAGAATAATCATAACGTCATTGATTACTTCCATGAGCTGTACATATAAATCACTGGTCTTGGTCAGAAATGTGACCGCATATTCCAGCTCCTTTTGTGCTTTCTGGAATTCTTCCTCCTGCATTTCCTTATAGGAATAACCGGAAAGTTTCTGCAACAGCTGATATAAATCCGGAAATGCTGCTGAAAATCCCTGCGGCTCATAAATTCCGGAAACCGTCTTTAACATATATACAAAATCCGCGAGCGAGCTTTGTTCCTGGTCTTTGTAAAGACCAAATGCATCCTGAACCAGTTCAAAGAATTTCTTGCGTGTAAGACGCATAGGAAGCTGCTCCACCACGCATGAAATCTTACCATTCATGACAACCGAATCCTTGTCTGACACAATAAAATTCAAGACATCATTTACAAGCTGCCCTTCAAAGTACGCTTCATCAAATACCTCGTTGGAAAAACGATATTCCACACGATTTAACAAATGCTCAAAAATACCAAAACGGTCCACATAAGCCGTTACGATTTCCATGGTGGAAATAACAGAATCACGGATTAGCGTTAATCGCTTTAATGCCTCTTTACGGGATTCTTCACTGGAATTATTGACAATATCCGTTTCAATCATTCCGTTTAATGAGGCAAGAACCTTAAGGATGTCCCTGGACACCATGTCATCTGCCTCGGAAAGTACGTCACAAAAGGTATAATAATTCATGGAAAGCTTAATATGGCTGAATCTTCCATATAACGTAGTCATATTGCTTATGTATGCCGAAAGATTCCTGTCCAGATTCTTTTTCTTGCAAATATCTTTTGAAATACTGTTCAAATCTGCCATAATTCTATCCTACTTATTTATTATTATATTTCTTAAAATAATCTGTAAAATCAAAAGTTGCAAAATAATCTGCTGGTGTTTCCGCCCTACGAATCATCTGGACGCTTCCGTCTTCCTTTAAAAGAAGCTCTGCAGAGCGAAGCTTGCCATTATAATTGTAACCCATTGAAAATCCATTTGCACCCGTATCATGAAGCACCAGATAGTCACCGATTTCAATTTCCGGAAGCATCCTGTCAATGGCAAATTTATCATTATTTTCACACAGGGAACCTGTTACATCATATTTATGGTCACATGGTGCATCTTCTTTTCCGAGCACTGTAATATGATGATATGCCCCATACATGGCAGGACGCATCAGATTTGCCGCACAGGCATCGCAGCCAACGTATTCCTTGTATGTATGCTTAAAATGAAGCACCTGTGTTACCAGATGACCATATGGAGCCAGCATGAAACGTCCAAGTTCCGTGTAAATGGCAACATCTCCCATTCCATTTGCAGTCAATACTTCCTCATAAACCTTTCTGACTCCTTCGCCGATTGCCATGATGTCATTTTCTTCCTGTTCAGGCTTATATGGAATCCCAATACCACCGGAAAGATTAATGAATTTAATGTCACATCCGGTCTTTTCCTTTAATTCTACTGCAAGTTCAAATAAAATCTTGGCAAGAGTCGGATAATAATCATTTGTTACCGTGTTGCTGGCAAGAAATGCATGAATTCCAAAATTCTTGGCACCCTTTGCCTTTAACATTTTATAAGCCTCAATTATCTGGTCTTTTGTCATGCCATACTTGGCATCTCCCGGATTATCCATGATGGAATTGGCAATCTGAAAATATCCGCCCGGATTAAAACGGCAGCAGATGGTCTCCGGAATACCGCATACCTTGTCCAGAAATTCCACATGGGTAATATCATCCAGATTAATCTTAGCACCCAGCTTTCTTGCAAATTCATATTCACATGCCGGTGTTGCATTTGAGGAAAACATGATGTCATCTCCGGAAAATCCCAGTGCTTCTGCCATCATCAGTTCCGTCATGGAGGAACAGTCCACACCACAGCCATATTCTTTTAAGATATTAATCAAAAATGGATTTGGAGTTGCCTTAACCGCAAAATACTCCTTAAATCCTTTATTCCATGAAAAAGCCTCCTTGAGTCTTTTAACATTCTCTCTGATTCCTTTCTCATCATAAATATGGAAAGGTGTTGGATATGTTTTTGTAATCTCCTTTACCTGTTCCAGAGTTACAAATGGTTTCTTAGACATTATTAAGTCTCCTTCCTGAGTCAAAAAATAAAAATATATAAAAAATTTTATAATAATTATAATAAATAGTCAAGAAAAGAGAATAATAAGTCTGTAATATTTTTTTAGGAGGAAGAAAAATGGCTCAGATTAGTGAACTTGACTTACAAAATTTAAGACATCTCATTGGCGACTGTGAAAATTCCTACTGTAAAATGACCGCATATGCCAATGATGCCACCGACCCAAAGGTAAAGCAGTTTTTTAAGGATGCTGCGACCAGTGCAACCAACAACAAAAAACAGTTAATGGAATTTTTAAATTAGGAGGCAGACAAATGGAAGAACGTGTAATGGTAGCCGATACACTAAAAGGCTTAAATGCTCATCTCGGCGGATTCGGACAGATGATTCCTCAGACGGAAAACAAAGAATTAAAGCAAACCTTAAAACAGATGCGTAATCAGGCTGAAATGTCCCAGGAACAGCTTTATACCATTGCAAAAGACAAAAATTATTATACTCCAGCCGCATGGGCAAAAGAAGATGAAATTGCCCAGGTTAAAAATTTGTTTGTGTAATACAACATACTTGATTCAATTAGAAAATAATCCGTAAAAAAGGGCGAACCGATTATCATGGTAAACCTCACGATAACCAGGCTTCGCCCGATTTCTTTTTACTCCTTTTGAAAAGACAGCTTAATATTCCTCCAGAACCTCCGGACGCTGATTATAGAGCCACATCATTCCATATGGCTTAATATGGATACTCTGGTCACGGATATAATCATTGGAAATAATATCTGTATATGGTCCCGGTTCAATCAGCCAAGCTGTCTTCTGTACAGGACTAAAATTAAATAACGCAATGATTCTCTTATCCCCCATGGTACGAACAATTCCAAGAACGGACGGATCAAAGGTATCGTAGGTATAACATCTGGCATCTCTTGAAAATACATCATAAACTGCACGGATTCGTTTGAGATGCATCAGATTATTGTATAATTTATATTGATAGGATTCCGTATTAAAACGCAGCTTTGTCTTGGACCAGTCCATACTCTTTCCTTCTGTCTGTCCCAGTTCATCGCCAAGATACATAAATGGAACCCCGGGAATCATCATCAGATACCCCTGCAGCATCATGTCAAAATCAGTTGCCAGTTCCAGTTCAATCCGATCATTTGCCTTATCAATTCCACATAATACGGCAAGATTCTTCCAATCCTCCTGCCATGGATCCTGAATATAATTAAGAAATACGGTATTCCTGCTTATCATGGTCAGGGAATCAATCATGTTCCTTAATTTTAAAACACGCTTGCTTTCAATGGTTTCGAGAAGAAAATCTTTATTACTGATGTTGTTAATCAGCTGGCATTCCTGTTTTCCCATGGAACCATAGTAAGAAAAAGCAGAACCTTCATCATACTCTCCATTACATAATAAAATGCAGCCTGGGCAGACGATGTCCAGAATAATCCGAAGCATGCGTACAATGTGAATTTTCTGATCCGTATAGGAAAAGTCAAGACCTAAGTCATTCCACTTATACGGTCTGCAGTTGATTTTAAAAATATCCACGCCAATATTCGCTAACATCAGCATGTCATAAACCAGTTTGTTAAATAATACCGGATTGGCAAAAAGCTTATCCAGATAATCTGGTTTGCAATAATCCCCAATATTATCCAGACAGACACTGATTCCCGCCTTATGACATTCCAGACAGAATTCATGGACATCCTTCATGCTTGCGTAAGTTAAATCAACCGAAACAAATTCCGGAAGTGCTCCCTTTTTATTCACCATGAGAGAATGCTTTAAAACCGGCATCAGATTAATAAAAGAAATATCAAAATCTTTTAAATATTCCAAATGTTCCTTTAGTGCAGAAAGACGATTTTCATTTTCATCGACACAGATCGTCATCCCATATGCATTTCCATTATGATACCATCCGATATTCTGCTCGCGTTCCCAGTCCAGCTGTTTCAAATTCTCAGGACGATAGGAAAACGCATTGTCCAGATTTTTTAATAAAAATGTAAAGGAATCAAAACGATCCTCATATGTATCCAGATATGCGGTCCTCAGTTCATCCAAATTATTCTCTTTTCGTAATTCAAATTCACGCTTAAAATCAATCTTCTCGTTCATTTCCACTTATATCACCATCTCATTATAAACGATTATATAATTCCTCGTATTTCTTTGCGGAAGCAGTCCAAGAGAAATCAGCAGCCATGGCACGATCCACAATCTTATTCCATTCCCGCTTCTTATCATAATAAATCTGTTCCGCATACCGTACACAATTCAACATTTCATGTGCATTGTAATTCGCAAAGGAGAAACCGGTTCCCGTACCTTCATATTCATTATATGGCTGTACGGTATCTTTTAACCCACCTGTTTCACGCACAATCGGAACTGTTCCGTAACGAAGACTCATCAGCTGGCTTAAACCGCATGGTTCAAATAACGATGGCATCAGGAATGCATCACATGCTGCATAAATCTTATGGGATAAATCCTCATTATAGTAAATATTGGCAGAAACCTTATCCTTATACTTCCATGCGAAATGACGGAACATATTCTCATACTTCGGCTCACCGGTACCCAGAACAACAAGCTGAATGGCATCCTGACACATCTGATCCATCATGTAAGCAATTAAATCAAAGCCCTTCTGGTGCGTAAGACGTGATACAATACCAATCACCATTCGATCCTTGTTCACCTCAAGGCCAAGCTCTTTCTGAAGTGCAAGTTTATTTTTGTATTTTTCCTTGCGGAAAGTTACGGCATTGTAATGATTGGAAATCCTCGGATCGGTTTCAGGATTATATTCTTCATAATCAATTCCGTTTACAATTCCAACAAGACTATTGGAACGGGCACGCATTAATCCATCCAGATTTTCACCATAAAATGGTGTCTTGATTTCCTCCGCATAACTCTGGCTGACTGTAGTAATGGCATCCGCATAAACGATACCACCCTTTAAATAGTTACCATCACCATAAGCTTCCAGCTTGTCCGGAGTAAAGAAATACTGCGGAAGTCCTGTAATATCCTGAATTTTCTTTAAATTCCAAATTCCCTGGAATTTCAGATTATGTATTGTCATGATGGACTTGGCGCGGCGGAAAATTTCATTTCCTTGGAAACGTTCCTTCATGTAAACCGGAATCAGACCTGTCTGCCAGTCATGACAATGAATAATGTCCGGATCAAAACCAAGAACCGGAATTGCTGATAATGCCGCCTTGCTAAAGAAGGCAAATTTCTCAATATCCTCATGAATATATCCATATGGCTTCGGACCTGAAAAATAAAACTCATTATCAATGAAATAAAAAATCACACCATTATATTCTAATTCAAATACACCGACATATTGCTGGCGCCATGCCAGATCAATGTAAAAGTGGGTTTTGTAAACCATTTTTTCACGATACTGCCACGGTATGCATAAATATTTCGGTATCATCACGCGTACATCATATTCATTCTTATCAAAATATTTCGGCAAAGAACCAACTACATCAGCCAATCCGCCTGTTTTTATAAATGGAACTGCTTCTGAAGCGATAAATAGTACTTTTTTCATGGGCAAACCTCCAAAATGCATTTTATATATACATTATAACTGATAGAATGTATTTTTAAAAGAACTTATTTTGGATTTTTAACGGATTCCATGTGAAAGTCTTAATTTATCTGCAATTAATGCGATAAATTCTGAATTCGTCGGCTTCCCTTTTCCATCGCTCACGGTATATCCGAAATACTCTTCAATCACATCCGGGTTTCCCCTGTTCCAGGCAACTTCAATGGAATGGCGGATTGCCCGTTCCACCCGGCTAGGTGTTGTCTGATACTTTTTACTGATGGTAG
>CAMEUH010000130.1 GCA_945938055.1 uncultured Eubacteriaceae bacterium
CTTTTGAAGAATTATCATCCTGAGGAATTCGAAATGCCGTGTGGAACCCAATTCCCAATGGGATATTTGTTTCGCCAAGATTTGTAAAGGTAAAATGCTGCATGAGTCCCTGGCTGGAGAGGGTATAGTCAAAGGTACACTGAAATAACCAGCCAAACGCATGATAATAAACACAATCAACGGAATTAAATGTAAATTTAATGTTGATGAAATCCTCATTTTCCGCGATTTCTTCTATCTGAAACGGAAATTCCTTTAAAAGTCCATGGGCAATGGGAATGTTATGTTCTTTTAGGTCATAATGGACATTGTTTACAGTAAATGCACCATCAAATAATTTATTCGGAGGAAAAAGAATGGCACTACCAAAGCGCTGAACGGAACGAAGAAATTCTTCTTCTTCGTCTGCCTCAGGAAAATGTAAAAAAGAAAGGTTTCGCTCTGTATCAGCAAAATCAATAATATTGCATCCTCTTTCATTTAGAATGGTAACAGAATAAGGGTTAAATGTTAATTTAATAGCGTCAAAGTCCTTGTATTTCAAGTGTTGGATTGCCATCGGACAGACTCCTTTCAATATGGATATATCCATTTTATACCATCCTTTCGGTAAATCCTACGGAAATTTTGTACAAATTCGTTTCGAACTATGGTAAACTAGACATAACGAAGGAGGTGTTATACATGATAACAATTTTTGATGGTTTCGATCAATTGTCGGATGATGAAATCCGCGGACAGATTGCCCTGCTTCGATGTGTAACACTTGCGAATTCCTTTCGGGGAGTGGTTCAGCTGGTCAATGTCAGGAAGATGATTGAAGATTGTTATTTCGAATTGAGAGATGTGGAACGAGAAGAATTAAACTTATTGTTAAATCGAGAATTAATCAAGAAAACCCACGCTATATCGGCATTCGAAATCAAGAGGGAAGAATATCTAAGAGAGGAACTTCATGTTCGTGTTGTCAGGGAAGCTGCAAGAACTTACATGATTGATGAGTATCGAACGCCGGGACAGCAGGCAGATGAGATTCGTGAACAATTTTATGAGCATTATCTGAAGGTACTTTTGCGCAAGCTTGGACGGATGACAGAAGATGAGAATGGAAAGCTGGAAATGCAGATTCAGAAGGCAATTGCCCAGAGCAATATCCAGGCTGTCCGTCAGCTTGCATCGGATTTGATGCTGAGGGAATTTAATGGAAAAACGGTTCGGATGAAAATTGTGGCAGAGGGGAATACCAAGTCTTTGAAAAAAGTTATTGATGTTATGGGAATGGGAATGTTTGACGGAATGGAAACGGTTATTAGTACGATTCATGATTCTGTGCTGATGTTTTGCAGAATGGAACGCGCTGTTCTGGCGCAATGTGTATGGACTGCCGTCAACGGATATGGGAAAAGGATGTCATTAAATGATGATTTAATGCCTAGCTATAGTGATGGACTTGCGCAGGAAGAGAATGAAAAGGAACGTCTGCTATTAATTTTGATTGCAAAAGAGGCAGAGCTGAATAAAACGCTTCGCAGACTATTAAGCGAGATTGACCGGCTGAATAAACAGCTGGTCATTCGTGAGGAAAATCATGAACGGGAGAAGGGAAAGCTTGAACAGGTAAAGCTTGAGTATCAGGAGGCTTTGGAGCGGAAGGAAATCGTTCTTTCCGGTGGAGAGCAGATTAAAAAAAATTACGAGGAATATCTAAGGACGCATCCGGTTAAAAATAATTCAGACATGGAATACCGCCGTAAAAAGCAGGAATATGAAAATCTGGCACGGAATGTCCGGAATGCAGAGCTGGTCGAAGTTTCCTGTGTAAGAAATATTTCCAGGCTGGAAGAGAGCCTGGAAAAGCAAAAAGACGGCATGAAAGAAATCGAAAAGAACCTTGCTGCACTTCGCGAAGAACTGGTTAGCAATGTTCAGGTATTTAATGAAGTGATCATGCAGCTGGAGAACGAAGCAGGATATCGTGCACAGGTACTCAGACGAAAATGGAATTCCTTTTATAAAACCCTTCGATTCGATAGAAAAATTTATGAAAATGTGGTAAAATGTTTTACCCAGAGGGAAATCGTAGCGATTGAGCGACTGTTAAAGGAAATGGATGATTCGGATGAAAAGGCGATATTTGCACATAAGACTTCCGGAACGGATTCCATTACATTTTGTCAGACGGGTGCAGGAAAATATGCAGAAATTGTTTATAATGATTCAGAAATTTTACAGATACAGGTAAAGGGTAAGCAGCGATGAATTATGATGAGGCAGTAAAGTATATCTTTGGTTTAAGAAAATTTGGACAGGAGCCCGGGGTAACACGAGCCGGTCGTGCATTAAAACTTCTGGGAAATCCGGAAGAATCCCTGCGGGTGATTCATGTTGCCGGAACCAATGGAAAAGGTTCGGTATGTGCATATCTTTCTACGGCCTTACAGGAACTGGGATATACTGTCGGACTTTTTACTTCCCCCCATCTCGTCCGGGTCAATGAAAGAATCCAGATCAATGGAAAACTGATAACAGATGAAGACTTTTTACATTATTTTGAGCAGGTAGAAAAAGTTTCCGGACACATGCAGGAAGAAGGATATGACGGACTTGCTTTTTTTGATTTTGTGTTTGTCATGGCGGTCCTGTATTTCCGGGATCATAATCCGGATTATGTCATCATGGAAACAGGTCTTGGAGGAAGAACGGATGCAACGGCAGCGCTTATGAAAAAGCAGTTAAGTATCATAACCTCCATCAGTCTGGATCATACAGAAATTCTGGGGGATACGATTTCCAAAATCGCAGTGGAAAAGGCAGGAATTATTGTTCCGGATGCTCCGGTGGTTTACTGGAGAACCAATGATGAAGTTTCCCGGATTATGGAAAAAAAAGCGGAAGAATGTCAAACGGTCTGTTTTGCTGTAGATGAAAATTCCTATGAAATTCACAAAATGGAGCGAAAAGATATTGATTTTTCTCTTCATAATAGGTATTATGAAAATAGTATGTTCACAATTCGGAATACTGGTCTTTATCAGGTGATGAATGCATCACTGGCATTGCAGGCGTTATGTATTCTGAATCCGGATGGCACGTGGGATTTGGACAAAATTGCTGTTGCCATAAGGAAAACCTGCTGGGCAGGCAGGATGGAAGAGATTGAACAGAATGTATATCTTGATGGCGCTCATAATCCGGATGGAATTCAACGATTTTTGGAAACAGCCGCATGGCTTAAAGGTCAGGAACCGGGCAAAAAGATGTATCTTCTTTTTGGTGCCGTTTGTGAAAAGGATTATGAAAGCATGATTGAGGAAATCTGCGGTCAGGGGTGTTTTGATGGTTATGTCATAACGCAGATTCATAACCAGCGTGCGCTTTCTGCAGGAATCATGGAACAGGAATTTCGAAAGCATACGGATAAGCCTGTTTATGTGCAGAACGATAACCACAAGGCATATGTCCTTGCAAAGAAACTTCTGGGCGAAAATGACATGTTGTTATGTGCCGGGTCGCTATACCTTGTAGGAGCCATAAAAGAGATGATTGGAGAATAAATAAAATGATTAATTATGATGAAGAGATAAAGAAATTCCAGCCTAGTCTGGAGGTTGATGAGGCAGAAGACGCCATATATAATAATGACATGCCGGATGTGACGGATATTATCAACCGTATCATGAACGAGCTTGCCATGAGACAGCAACAGCAGGAACAGTAGGAATAAACAGTTAGAAAGAGTGGTAGTATGAGATGTTATCAGTGTAACAGTCCGCTGACAGATGAGGATTTCTGTGTCAAATGCGGCGCTGACGTTACGGTGTATAAGATGGTAGCCAAAACTTCCAATTCCTATTATAACCTCGGTCTTGCAAAGGCACAGGTAAGGGATCTGACTGGTGCGGTGAACTGTCTGAAAACAAGTTTACGATTAAATAAAAATAACATAAAAGCAAGAAATCTTCTTGGTCTTGTATATTTTGAAATGGGCGAAATCGTGGAAGCACTTACCCAGTGGGTAATCAGCCGGAACTTAAAGCCGGAAAAAAATGCTGCCAGCGTATATATCAGGAAGATTCAGTCCAATCAGAATAAATTTGAGGCGATGAACCAGACCATTAAAAAGTTCAATCTGGCGTTAAAACATGCCAAATCCCAGAACTATGATCTGGCAGTCATCCAGCTTAAGAAAATTCTTGCCACGAATCCACGCATGATTAAGGCACAGCAGCTTCTGGCGTTACTTCTCATGAAGGATGGTGATTACGGCAGGGCAAAGAGATATCTGAAGCAGTCGTTAAAAATCGATAAGAATAACACGATTTCCCAGAAATATCTCTATGAAATCGAACTGCAGGAATATGAGCTGGCAAAGGATTCCACGGACACATTTCTTCCAAAGAAGAAAAAGACCATAACGGATAACAAGCCGTTGAGCGGAAATGATGTGATTGTTCCGCCAACCACCTATAAAGAGCCAAGTAATGGTGCCATAACCGTTATTAATATTCTGGTAGGCGTTTTGATTGGTGCTGCGATTATCTGGTTTCTTATCATGCCGGCAAGGCTGCAGAGCCAGATGCAGGAATACAATAAGACATTGACAAATTATAGCGAGCAGCTTTCCAACAGCAGTGCGGAGATTACTTCCTTAAAGGCACAGGTGGACAAGCTGACGGCAGATAATGAGGAGCTGAAAAGTGCAACGGAAAATGTTGGCATTACGGTAGATAATGTGGCATTTTATGATGCTATTATTTCGGGAGCATATGCATACATGTCCGGGGATAAGGTCAAGGCAGCAGAGGCGGTTGTGGATATTGACATGACTGCCGTTAATGCGCAGGAAGCAATCAATGTTTATAATACCATTAAGAGCGATTGTTTTGAAGAAGCTGCGAAAACGCTTTATGACCAAGGATTTAAGCACTATGGGGATAATGAATACACGGATGCGGTTGCTTTCCTGGAACGGAGTATCAAGCTGAATCCGGAGTCCGTGGAGGCAGTCTATTATCTGGCAAAATCTTATGAGTCTTTAAAGGAGACGGATAAGGCGAAGCAGTATTATCAGATTATTGTGGATAACTTTGCAGACAGCTTCTATGCCAATGAAGCAAGAGCATATTTAAAATAAAATATAAGATACGGATGAAGATGATGGAATCTAAGATACAAAAGAATTCCATCATCTTTTTTTATTGCTTGGGGAATTTTGCAGAAATTTGTTGAATAAAATATTTTCATGGAGGGAAAAATGAAAAATGTAATTATGCTGGAGGGCGACAAGATGATTATCCGGGTGGGGGAAGACCTGGATCATCATGTTACAAAAGAACTAAAGGAGAATATTGATGCCATGGTTGATAAAGGCATTGTAAGAAACATAGCCTTTGATTTTTCCACGACAGGGTTTATGGATAGCGCAGGAATTGGCCTGATTATGGGGCGTTATAAGAAAATCAGTCCGCTGGGTGGGGAAATCAGCATTGTGGGAACCAATCCTGCCATTGAACGGATTATCCGGATATCCGGAATTCATAAAATTATCAGAATGGAGTTAGTGAAATGAGAGACAGAATGAAATTAGAATTTGACAGCCGATCTTCCAATGAAAGCTTTGCAAGAGTGACAGTGGCATCTTTTGTGGTAAGACTGGACCCAACATTAGAAGAAATCTCTGATATTAAAACAGCAGTTTCCGGAGCGGTTACGAACTGCGTGGTACATGGTTACGAAAACAGAGAAGGAATCATAACAATTCAGTGTTACATAGAAGAAAATGAAATTACAATTATTGTGGAAGACAAGGGTGTGGGGATTGAAGACGTGGAAAAGGCAATGGAGCCTTTGTACACCACAAAGCCTAACGAAGAACGTGCGGGCATGGGATTTTCCTTTATGGAAATATTCATGGACAGCCTTCTGGTGGAGTCAAAGCCGGGAGAGGGAACCAGGGTGACAATGAAAAAGAAAATTGACAGAAAATAATAAGCTAAAGGGTGTGATTTTATGGATCATACGAAAGAGCTTATTAAAAGAGCACAGGAGGGGGATAAGACTGCAAGAGACCGGCTTGTGGAAGAAAACATGGGGCTTGTGTACAGCTCTGCAAGAAAATATTCGGGAAGAGGATATGAGCTGGAAGACATTATCCAGATTGGAGTCATTGGACTGATTAAAGGCATTGACCGTTTTGACCTTGGGATTGATGTAAAATTTTCCACTTATGCAGTTGTTATGATTATCGGGGAAATTAAGCGTTTTCTGCGTGATGATGGGATTGTAAAGGTATCCCGGAGCATTAAGGAAAACGGACTCCGCATAAGACGTGCAAGGGAAGAGCTGGCAAATACCCTGATGCGGGAACCTACCATAGAGGAACTGGCACAGAAGGCAGAAATCCCGGTAGAAGATGTCATAGTGGCACAGGATGCCCTGCAGGAAGTGGAATCCATTCATAAGACCATTTACCAGTCGGATGGAAATGAAATTTATCTTCTGGACAGGCTTTCGGGGGATAAGGATGAAAAGGAAGAATTGCTAAATCACATGCTGGTCAATTCCCTGCTTAGTGAACTTTCGGAAGATGAAAAGAAAATTATCCAGATGCGATATTTTGAAAACAGAACCCAGACAGAGGTGGCAAAGGAATTTGGCATCAGTCAGGTGCAGGTAAGCAGACTGGAGAAGAAAATCCTGTTATCCATGAGGAAAAAGGTGGTGTGAAATCAGCAATAGTTCTGTTGCATTTAAGGAAAGACTGTTGTAAAATCCCATCTTTGACACTTTTTAGATTAAAAATCGCCGCAATCGCAGACAGTTA
>CAMEUH010000131.1 GCA_945938055.1 uncultured Eubacteriaceae bacterium
TATAAAGCAGATGACATTTACAATAAAGTCATTTATTATAAAGCAGAGGACTACCAGCTCCTGACGAAGGTAAGAGACATGGTAGAGGAGTTTGTAAGAGACAACGCGGATTTTAAGGCGGTTAGTCTGCAGTTTGACTTTAATCCGCTCAATTCCTATTAGGGAATGGTTTTAGAGAACAGGAGGAAAAGAAAATGGCACTTAGAAATATCAGGGAACTTGGAGATGATGTTTTAAGAAAGACATCCCGGGAAGTAAAGGAAATGACACCAAAGATTCAGGAATTGATTGAGGACATGTTTGATACCATGTATGAGGCAGACGGAGTAGGACTTGCAGCGCCTCAGGTTGGCATTTTAAAACGGATTGTGGTGATTGATGTGGATGATGAACATCCGCTTGTGATGATTAATCCGGAAATTCTGGAAAGAAAAGGTTCACAGACCGGTTATGAGGGCTGTTTAAGCGTTCCGGGAAAATCCGGCATCGTGACACGGCCGAATTATGTAAAGGCACGTGCACTGGATGAGAATATGAAGACCTTTATCGTAGAAGGTGAGGAACTTCTGGCAAGAGCCATCTGCCATGAAGTAGACCACCTGGATGGAAAGATGTATGTGGATTTCGTGGAAGGCGACCTGGTTTCCACAGTAAGCGGAGAGGATGAGGAATAGTGAAAGTTGTATTTATGGGAACACCGGATTTTGCGGTGGAGACCTTACGGGCAATTCTGGAAGCAGGACATGAGGTGGCGGCGGTTGTGACCCAGCCGGATAAGCCAAAGGGAAGAGGAAAGGAACTTGCCATGCCTCCGGTCAAGGAACTGGCACTGGAAAAGGGACTGACCATTTATCAGCCGGTCAAGGCACGGGATGAAGCATTTATCGATATCATCCGGAAACTTTGCCCGGATGTGATTGTCGTGGTTGCCTTTGGTCAGATTCTTCCAAAGACACTTCTGGATATACCGAAATATGGCTGCATCAATGTACATGCTTCGCTTCTTCCGGAGTACCGCGGGGCGGCGCCGATTCAGTGGGCAGTTATTGACGGAAAAGAAGAAACCGGTGTTACCACCATGCTCATGGATACGGGAGTGGATACCGGCGATATTCTGTTAAAAAGAGTACGGAAACTGGACAGAAAAGAAACGGGCGGAAGCCTTTTTGATAAATTAAGTAAGGACGGCGCAGAGCTTCTGGTGGAGACGCTGGAAGGGCTTTTAAAGGGAACCGTGACAAGAACGCCGCAGGATTCTGAGAAGGCGACTCGTGCGAAAATGCTGGATAAATCCACCGGAAAGATTGATTTTAACCAGAGTGCCGGTTCTATTGAATGTCTGATTCGCGGATTAAATCCATGGCCGAGCGCATATACTTTCTACAAGGGCAAGACGCTTAAAATCTGGGATGCAGAAGTCGTTCCGGGAGGCGGGGAAGGTTTTGTTCCGGGACAGGTTGTGTCTGTCTCCAAAACAGATTTTGTGATTCAATGTAAAGAAGATGCACTTTCAGTCCGTGAACTTCAGCTGGAGGGTAAGAAGAGAATGGATACGGCTGCATTTTTACTGGGAACCAAAGTGGAAGTCGGAGAGATGTTATGTCAGAATCAGTAAATTTACGGGAAGTGGTGCTGGATATTCTGCTTGAGGTGAATGAAAAGGGGGCATACTGCCATCTGGTACTCAATCAGGCACTGACAAAATTCCAGTATCTTGATAAAAATGAAAGAGCCTTTATTACAAGGCTTTCGCAGGGCACCATTGAGAAAATGATGTATCTGGATTATGTGGTGGAACAATATTCGAAGGTAAGCATACCACGGATGAAACCCCTGATTCGGAATCTCCTGCGGATGTCCGTATATCAGCTGCTTTTCATGGATGGTGTTCCGGAAAGCGCGGTATGTAATGAAGCCGTAAAGCTTGCACAAAAAAGAGGTTTTACTACGCTTAAGGCATTTGTAAACGGAGTGTTAAGAAATATTGCCCGCAATCAGAAGCAGTGGAAAAATCCCATGGAGGCAGTGCAGGAAGAAGATGAAATAAAACGGATTTCCATTGCATATTCCGTACCGGAATGGATTCTGGCAAAATGGGACAGAATGTATGGAAGAGAAAGGCTCCTTGGCATTTTAGACGCCTTTGAAGGAGAACATGTTACCTATGTAAGATGTAATACACAGAATGCATCGGAAGAAATGATTTTAAATTCCCTGCGGGAACAGAATGTACTTGCAGAAAGAGTAGAGGGAATGCCAAAGACCTTAAAGCTCTTGGATTATAATTATCTGATGGGGCTTCGGGCATTTCAAAAGGGTCTGATTCATGTACAGGATCTTAGCTCTATGCTTGCAGGAGTGGCGGCGGCACCGGGGCGGGGAGATTATGTGATTGATGTGTGTGCCGCACCGGGAGGGAAAAGTGTTCATGCGGCATTGATGATGGAAGGAAGCGGCATGGTCAGTTCCCGTGACATTTCAGAAAATAAGGTATTTGCAATGCAGGATACCATTCGCCGGATGGGGCTTTCCAACATGAAGGCCGAAGTCTGTGATGCCAGGGTATTGTGGGAAGAGGATATTCAGAAGGCGGATATTGTTCTGGCAGACCTTCCTTGCTCCGGACTTGGAATTATAGGAAGAAAAGCTGATATTAAATATAAAATGACACCGGAAAAGCAAAAAGAACTGGTTAGTCTTCAGAGAGAAATACTTGGTGTGGTATCACAATATGTAAAGCCGGGAGGGAAAATGGTGTTTTCCACCTGTACCATCAACCGGGAGGAAAATGAAGAGAATTTCCGGTGGATTCAGGAAACGCTGGGATTTACTCCGGTAGATTTTGAAAAACTTCTTCCGGAATCAATCGTTGGAGATGAAGCGTCAAGAAATACGGCGAAAGAGGGATATCTTCAGCTTTTGCCGGGAGTTCACGAAACGGATGGGTTCTTTATTTCCTGTCTGAAAAAGGAGAAGTAGACATGGATGCAGAAAAGGAAGAACTGCTGGATATCAAATCATGCAATCTGGAGGAAGTAACCGAATATCTGGTTTCAATGGGAGAAGCAAAGTTCCGTGGAAAGCAGATTTATGAATGGATGCATCAGAAGAGAGTCTGCAGATGGGATGAAATGACGAATCTTTCAGCAGCTCTGCGCAGAAAATTGGAGGATACCGCCAGACTGACTGTTCTTACACCGGTAGAAGTGCTGATTTCGGAGATTGACGGTACACGAAAATATTTATTTGCTTTACAGGACGGCAATGTGATAGAAAGTGTGTTTATGCGGTATAAGCACGGAAATTCAGTCTGCATTTCCTCACAGGTGGGATGTAGGATGGGCTGTCGTTTTTGCGCTTCCACGCTGGATGGACTGGGGACAGAGCTGGCGCCGTCCGAAATGCTCGAACAGATTTATGCGATTGAACGCCATGTGGGAGAACGGATTTCCAATGTCGTTGTCATGGGTTCCGGAGAACCGATGGATAATTATGAGAATCTTTTGAAATTTATTGAGCTTCTGACGGATGACAACGGAATTCATATCAGTCAGAGAAATCTTACGGTATCAACCTGCGGGATTGTGCCAAAAATCAATGAACTGGCAGAAAAGAAACTGCAGATGACACTTGCGATTTCCCTGCATGCATCCAGTGACGAAAAAAGAAAGGAACTTATGCCGGTTGCCAATGCGTATTCCATTGAACAGCTGATAGAGGCGTGCCGGAATTATTTTCAAAAAACAGGTAGAAGAATCACGTTTGAGTATAGTCTGGTGCAGGGAGTGAATGATACCATGGAGGATGCACAAAGGCTGTCTAATCTTCTTTTGGGTCTGAACTGCCATGTCAATCTGATACCGGTTAATCCGATTAAAGAAAGAACTTACCAGCAATCTACAACGCGTTCGATAACAGAGTTTAAAAATAGACTTGAAAAAAATCGAATAAATGTTACTATTAGAAGAGAAATGGGTAGAGACATTAACGGCGCATGCGGGCAGTTAAGAAAAAGCTACATAGAGCATAAAGAAGGCCTCTGACAGACCTTTGGCTTCTACAGAAAACAGGAGGACTTAACATGAAGGCTTACTCAGCCACAGATGTGGGTAAGGTACGAAAAGTGAATCAGGATACGGTATTTTGTTCGGCCAGTCCGGTAGGGAATCTTCCGAATCTTTTTATCGTGGCAGATGGAATGGGTGGACATAAGGCAGGAGACCTTGCTTCCAGACTGACGGTGGAGACCATTGTTGACATGGTAGAGTCTCTTGAGGAAAAGGATCCGATTACCCTGATGGGAAAGGCAATCCACCGTGCCAATGAAGTGATTTTGGGGAAGGCAAAGGAAGCTGAGGAATTTAACGGCATGGGAACAACCGTGGTTGTTGCATGTATAAAAGATAACATGCTTTATGTTGCAAATGTTGGTGACAGCAGGCTGTACGTCATCAATAAGGAGATTACGCAGATTACAAGAGACCATTCTCTTGTGGAAGAATTAGTCAGCATGGGACAGCTGGAACGAAAAGATGCAAGAAATAATAAGAATAAGAATATCATAACCCGGGCTGTTGGCGGAATGAAGGTTGTCATGGCGGATTATTTTGAAATCCGTCTGCAGGAAAAAGACATGATATTAATGTGTACCGATGGATTGACAAACATGGTGGAAGACGAGGAGATAATGGGACTGGTAAAGCAGAAAGCATCCATTGAAACACGGGTTGAAAATCTGATTAAAAGTGCCAATAATCATGGCGGCAGGGATAATATAGGAGTTATCCTGGTAGAATCATAAAAAATCCAAAACCTAATTGGAAGGAAGAGGAGTTATGTTAGAAAATGGTACAATCATAGGAAATCGTTATGAAATCATAGGGAAAATAGGTACCGGCGGAACAGCGGATGTTTATAAGGCGAAGTGCCATAAGCTGAACCGGTACGTGGCAATAAAGGTATTAAAAAGAGAATTCAGTGAGGACCGGAATTTTATTTCAAAGTTCCGGATTGAGGCGCAGTCTGCCGCCGGAATGGCACATGCCAATATTGTAAATGTCTATGATGTAGGGGATAATGGAATTTATTATATTGTCATGGAACTGGTGGAAGGAATCACCTTAAAGCAGTACATTGACAAAAAAGGCGCACTGGAATATAAAGAAGCGGTCAGCATTGCGATTCAGATAGCACAGGGAATTGAGGCAGCACACCGGCATAATATTATTCATAGGGATATTAAGCCGCAGAATATTATTATTTCCAGGGAAGGCAAAGTAAAGGTAACGGATTTTGGTATCGCCAAGGTTACCAACACGGATACAGTGAATTCCATGGCAATGGGCTCCGTTCACTATATTTCACCGGAACAGGCAAGAGGCGGATTTAGTGATATCACAAGTGATATTTATTCCTTCGGTATCACCCTGTATGAAATGTGTACCGGAAGGGTTCCTTTTGATGGAGAAACAACGGTATCGGTTGCCCTGATGCATATTCAGAATGAAATTGTACCACCTTCGGTATATAATCCTTCCATTCCGGTCAGCGTGGAAAGCATTATTTTAAAATGTACCCAGAAGAGGATGGATAAGAGATATCAGTCGGCAACGGAAGTGATTGCTGATTTGAAGCGTTCTTTGATTACTCCGTATGAGAATTTTGTTGTCATGCCGGAAGCGGTGGACCATTCACCAACCGTATTGTTTACGCCGGATGAACTTAGCCAGATTCAGACGAGAACACAGAATTCACAGAGTACACAGACCACACCGGGAGGACCGGTGCCATTCGGTACCATGGGTCCGCAGGATGATTTCGGACCGGACATGGAACTTGTGACGGATAACAGTATTGATTTGACGCATATTTATGATGAAAATGATTTTGAGGAACATCATTATGTGGAGCATGAGGAGGAAGAAGAGGACGAGGATGAGACCATCGTACGGGATGATAATAAGATTGATAAAATCATGGTCTGGCTTGGAATTGCGGTTGCGGTTGTCATTGTCATTATAACCATAGCGGTTGTATTTCGTGTGTTAGTAACATTTAACGGCATTGCGAGTACTCACGAGCCAGAGGAAACCCCAACACAGACACCAACCGTTGCGATTGACCAGGGAGTGGAAGTGCCGGGATTAATCGGACTGACTGCAAAGGAAGCACAGGAGGCATTGAATGAAAGAAGGCTGGGCTTTAAGCAGGTTACGGCGGAATCCGATGTAATCGCAAAGGGTTATGTCATGGCACAGAGTGTGGATGAAGGCGTTCACGTGGAAGAAAATACACAGATTGTTGTCACCGTGAGTTCCGGTCCGAAGACTTTTGAACTGGTGGATGTACTGTCATTGACAGAGGAAAAGGCATCTGCAATGTTAAAGGAACTGGGCTTAAATCCGGTGATTGAATATGAATTTAGTAACGATAAGGAACAGGGAGTTGTCATGAAGACTGTCCCGGTTGCAGGTTCGCAGGTTAAGGCAGGAGATACCATTACGATTACGGTAAGCCGCGGCAAGCAGAATCAGGAATGTGTTGTGCCAAATCTTCTGAACATGGATGAAAGCCAGGCAAGGGAAGCTATTGATAAGGCAGGACTGGTGGCACAGCTTGGCGGAACGGTAAGCAGTTCCACGGTGGAAGCCGGAAAGGTTGTGGCACAGAACTATCCGGAAGGCACTAAGCTTGCAGCCGGAACCATTGTGGAATATATTCTGAGCAGTGGAAGCAGCTCCAAATCCTACACGGGACGAATGGTAGTTATTAAGGCATGGGCGACTGCGGAGCCGGCTCCGGAAGGAT